>DATMDI010000313.1:0-3323 GCA_035557875.1 Vicinamibacterales bacterium | reverse complement strand
CGATTGCGGTGGTCCAGAACGGGCCGGTGACGAGCTCGGTGCGGTCGTCGAGCGCGCCGATCTCGAGCGGCACCTTCTGCTCCGCGGCGTAGCGCATCAGCGTCTCTTTGGACGGCCGGCCGGTGTTGGCGATCACCACGTCCACCGGCCGCTCGATCGCGCGCGACACCCAGCGCGCCGCGTCCGCCGCGGTGAAGCCGGCCATGCCGCTCCCCTCGGTGAGCAGGTTGGCGATGAGAATCACCGGACCGTCCACCGCCGCGAGCGCTTCCCTGACGCCGCGGACGAGCAGCGGCGGCATCAGGCTCGTGAAGAAACTCCCCGGCCCGATGATCACGGCGTCGAACTTCCGAACGGCCTCCGCGACACTGGGATGGATCGCCGCTTCAGGTTCGAGCCACAGCCGGGAAATCTGCCCGCCGCCGGCCTGCCCCTCGTCTACCGCGGACTCGCCGCGCGCCTGCGAGCCGTCGCCGTACTCGACACACAGCGAGGCGCGCTCCACGCTCACCGGCCACACACGGCCGCGGCACCCGAGGAGCGCCCGCAGCCCGTCCACCGCCGAGAGGAAGTTGCCGCTGTACTGCTCCATCATTGAGAGGAGAAGGTTGCCACCGGTGTGGCCTCCGAGCCTGGCGTGATGCTCCATCGTCGGCAGACGCGACAGGAGTACGCGCCGTGCCTCGCCTTCGTTGCGCGCGAGCGCGAGCGCGCATTTGAGGACGTCGCCCGGTGGCAGCACCCCGAGCTCGTCCCGGAGCTGCCCCGAGCTGCCGCCGCTGTCGAACATCGTGACGACGCCATTGAGGTGCAGCCAGGGATTGTTCTTCAAGCCGCCGAGCAGGCTGGGGAGGCCGGTGCCGCCTCCGAAACACCCGACGTTGAGCTCGCGTAAGTGCATCAAGAACATTGTAGAGGTCAGGTGGGTCCGGTGGGTCGGGTAGGGAGTCCGGCGGGTTTGCCGACCTGACCAGCTTCCGACCTCCCGGACTCCCCACCTGACTCACCTGGCCTGCCTGACCTACCCGACCATCTAGAATGGAGACGATGGCGCACACTTGGCAACCGGCCGCCGACGATCTGACGCGTGATCTCGGCGGCATCTTCCGCGGACGTCTCCTCTCGATTGTGGTCTACGGGGGCCAGGTGGACGGCGACGCCACGGCGCCGCTGCAGGCGCTGGCGCTGGTGTCGACGCTGACCGCCGACGACCTCGAGGCGTGTGCACAGCTGAACGGGGGCTGGGCACGCGCTGGAATCGGCGTCCCGCTCGTCCTGCCCGACGGCGAGTTTCGCGCCTCGCTCGACGTCTTCCCGCTCGAATACGGCGAGATCGTCCGCGCGCACACGCTCGTCTACGGCAACGATCCGTTTGCCGGCGTCGTCATCTCCCCCGCCGATCTGCGGCTCGCCTGCGAAGCGCAGGCCAAGAGCCACCTGCTGCACCTGCGGCAGGGCTACGTGCAGTCGGGCGGCAAGCTGCCGGCGATTGCCCGCCTGGTGGCGGCCAGCGCGCCGGCGTTCGCGGCGCTGCTGCGGAACGTCGGGCGTCTTACCGGCGTCCAAACATCTGACCGAATGGAAGCCACCCGGCAGGGCGCCCGCGCGGCGGGCCTGCCCGACGACACCGTGAGCGCCGTCCTCGCGCTCGAGCACCCCAGCGCCCTTCCCGCGTCCGACCCGGCGAGGCTGTTTCCGGCGTATCTGGCAGCCGTGGAACGCCTGGCGGCGGTCGTGGACCAATGGCGCGCCTCCTGACCCGCGCCTTCGCCGGAGGCGGCGTCGCGTGTGCCGCCGTGGCCGTCTGGCTGATGTACGCCGCGACGGTGGCGGCACAGCCGCTGCCGCCGCCGCTCACCCAGCCGGTCAACGACTTCGCCAACGTCGTCGATCCGGAGAGCGCGCGCCAGATGGACGCGCTCATCCGCTCGCTGCAGCGCGCGAGCGGCGACGTCGTGGTCGTGGCCACCGTCGACACATTCCAGCCGTACGGCACGATCGATGAGTACGCGGTGAAGATGTTCGAGAACCGCGGGCGCGGCATCGGCGAGAAGGGGCGCGACAACGGCCTGCTGATCGTCCTGGCGCTGAAGGACCGTCGGGTGAAGGTAGAGACGGGCTACGAACTGGAGCAGTTCGTCACCGACGGGCTTGCCGGCGAAATCAGCCGCGACGACATGGCGCCGCGGTTCCAGCAGGGCAACTACGGCGCTGGGCTGCTGGCCGGCGTGCAGCGCATCGTCGGACGCATCGCGCAGGGGCGCAACGTCACGCTGCAGGGTGTGCCGCAGGAGACGCAGACCGTGCGGCGCCGGCGCGCCAGCGGCGGCGGCGCGATCATCTGGCTGTTCATCGCGTTCATCGTGCTGCGGGCGATCGTCGGCGGCATGCGGCGGGGCTCGCGCCGTGGGCCGCCAGGATGGGGCGGGCCGGGCTGGAGCGGATGGAACAGCGGTGTCGGACCGTTCATCGGCCGCCGCGGCGGGTTCGGCGGGTTCGGGGGCGGGGGCTTTGGCGGCGGCGGGGGCGGCTTCGGCGGCTTTGGCGGCGGCCGCAGCGGCGGCGGCGGGGGCGGCGCTGGTTGGTGATCTAAATCGCGAACCGGTGTTGAACGGGTCGCGCATGGAGGTGAAACAGGCGATGAAAACACTACGCACGGTATTGGCGGCGCTGCTGCTGACGGCGGGAGCCGTGGCGGCGTCGGGCTGCTCGTACAACACGTTCGTGACCCAGGAGGAATCGATCAAGGCGCAGTGGGCCCAGGTCGAGAACCAGTTGCAGCGCCGCAACGATCTGATTCCCAACCTCGTGGAGGCGACCAAGGGCATCGCGCAGCAGGAGCGCGACGTCTTCGGCCAGATCGCCGAGTCGCGCGCCAAGCTGGCGGGCGCCACCACCCCCGAGCAGCGGATGCAGGCGGCCAACGAGCAAAGTTCGGCGCTGGCACGGCTGCTGGTCGTGGTGGAAAACTATCCGGACCTGAAGTCGAACGCTCAGTTCAGCCGTCTGATGGATGAGCTCGCCGGCACCGAGAATCGCATCGCCGTCGAGCGGATGCGCTATAACGAGCGCGTGCAGGAGTACAACACGCAGCGGCGGCGGTTCCCCTCGAACGTCACCGCCGGCATCTTCGGCTTCAAGGAGCATCCGCTGTTCAACGCGCCACCCGAAGCCGAGAAGGTGCCGAAGGTGGACTTCACCCGGCCGTCGTAAGGGAGCACCGTCGCATGGCACTGGTCGATCACCTGCTGCCCGAGTTCGACCACGAGATGGCGACCACGCGCAAGCTGCTCGAACGCGTGCCCGAGGATCGCCTCTCGTGG
>DATMDI010000312.1:0-5655 GCA_035557875.1 Vicinamibacterales bacterium | reverse complement strand
TCGTCGCCTTGCTGTCGACCGCGGTCGTTGGCCAGACGCCGGGCGGCCGCACCGCGCCCGCGGCTGCGATTCGCAGTTCGGAGCAGGCGCGCAAGACACTCGACACCTATTGCGTCGGCTGCCACAACTCGCGCGTCAAGGCCGGCGGCGTCGCCCTCGACACGCTCCCGTTGGACGCCGTGCACGACAACGCCGACGTGTGGGAAAAAGCGGTGCGCAAGATGCGGGGCCGGCTGATGCCCCCGCCAACCAGCCGCCAGCCCAGTCAACAGGAGATCGACGCCTTCATGGCCTGGATGGAGGCGCGGCTCGACGCCGGGGCCGTCCGCGGTCCGGTTGCCGGGCACGTCGGCGCGCAGCGGCTCAGCCGCACCGAGTTCGCGGCTTCGGTCAACGACCTCCTTGGCATCGAGCTCGATGCCGAAGAGATCCTGCCGGCAGAAATCGAAGTGAACGGCTTCGAGAACATCGCCGCCGCACTCACCGTCTCGCCCTCGTTTCTCGATCAGTACGTGGCGGCGGCGCGGTTTGCAGCGCGGCTCGCGGTGGGCGACCCCACCAAGGTGATGAGCGCCACCTACCTGTTGCCGCCGGGCGAGCAGCCGGATCATGTGGACGGCCTCCCGCTGGGCACGCGCGGCGGGATGAAATTCCGCCACCACTTCCCCGCCGACGGCGAGTACCGCTTCACGATTGTCGATCTCGGCATCGACCTCTATTCCCGCGTCCTGGATTCGCGCCACACGGCGCTCATCCTGGTGGACGGCCGCGAGGTGTTCCGCGGCGCGCTCGGCGGACGTGAGGACCTTCGCACCGTGGACCGCAAGGGCGCGCCGGGACGCGCCGAGGTCACGAACCGGTTTGCCAACCTGCCGGTGCAGGCCAAGGCGGGCACTTACGACGTGGCCGTGACCTTCATCGAGCGCGCGCGCGTCGAGTCGGACGAGTTCGTCGGTTTCCTGCCCGGCGACGAGTTCAGCCGCGGGGATCGCGAGCCGCGGCTGGTGGGCGGCGTGAAGGTGGACGGCCCGTTCAACTCGCCTGGCGTGTCCGACACGCCGAGCCGCCGCAAGATCTTCGTCTGCCGGCCCGACGCCAGGACGCAGGAACGCGCGTGCGCCCGGCGCATCGCCGCGACTCTGGCGCGCGGCGCGTTCCGCCGTCCGGTCACCGACGCGGAGATCGACGGCCTGATGCCGTTCTTCGACAAGGGACGCGAGAGCAGTTTCGATGCGGGCGTCCAGCAGTTGGTGGCGGCGGTGCTGGTCAGTCCGGATTTTCTCTATCGGACGATTCATACGCCGGCAGGCGGGTCTGAAGACCCGCAATCACGAGCGACCCAGGCCGCGTCTAAAGGCCCGGCCCCACGAGCGAGTGGCGCGTACCCGCTGACGGATCTGGAGCTGGCGTCGCGGCTCTCGTTCTTTCTGTGGAGCTCGGGACCGGACGAGGCGCTGCTCGCGACCGCGGCGGCGGGACGGCTCAGGGCCCCGGGCGCGCTGCAGGCGCACGCGCTGCGGATGCTGAAGGACCCGCGCGCGGCGAGCCTGGTGCGCAACTTCGCGATCAAGTCGCTCGACCTCGACAAGCTCAATCAGGTGGCGCCGGATCCGAACCTGTTCCCGACCTTCAGCACCGCCCTGCGGCGCGACATGTCCACCGAAGTCGAGTCGTACATCCGCAGCGTGCTGCTCGAAGACCGCAACGTCTCCGACCTGCTGACCGCCGATCACAGCTTCCTCAACGACCGGCTCGCGCGGCACTACGGCATCACGTCAGTGTTCGGTCCGCAGTTCCGGCGCGTGACGCTCGAAGACCCGCGGCGGTTTGGATTGATGGGCAAGGGCGCCGTGCTGTTGCGGACGTCGTATGGCGACCGGACGTCGCCAGTGCTCCGTGGCGCGTGGGTGCTGGGTAAGTTGATGGGCACGCCGCCCACGCCGCCGCCCCCGGACGTGGACACGGATCTCTCCCCGGCGAAGGGTGAAGCGCCCAGGACGCTGCGCGCGCGCCTCGAGGAGCACCGGTCGAAACCGGGATGCAACCAGTGCCACGGCGTGATCGATCCCATTGGCCTCGCGCTCGAGAATTTCGATGCCGTCGGACGGTGGCGCGACGTGGATCGGGAGGCGAAAGCGCCGATCAATGCCCAGACCGTGCTGCCGAACGGCACGGCTGTGGACGGCCCGGCCCAGCTCCGCGACGCCCTCTTCGGCGGCCGCGATTTGTTCGTGCGTGCGTTCACCGAAAAGCTGATGATGTATGCGCTGGGGCGGGAACTGCAGGCTTACGACATGCCCCAGGTGCGCGCCGTGGTCCGCCGCGCGGCGTCGCAGGACAACCGGTTGTCGGCCATCGTGTCCGGGATCGTGTCGAGCGATGCGTTCCGCATGCAGGCACTGCCCGTCACCAGGACGAACTGACATGTTTCTGACGAAACGCCACCTGTCGCGACGGACGGTCCTGAAGGGCGCCGGTGTCACCCTGGCGCTGCCGCTGCTCGACGCCATGGTTCCGGCGGCCACTGCGTGGGCGCAGACAGCCGCGAAACCCCGGATGCGCATGGGCTTCTTCTACATCCCGCACGGCGCCATCATGGGCAACACGTCGCACGGCGCCGAGATGGACAAGTGGACGCCGAGCGGCGCGGGCGCCGACTTCAAGCTCAGTCCCATCCTCAAGCCGCTGGAGCCGCACAAGAAGTACGTCACCTCGTTCGGCAACCTGCAGAACCAGGCGATGGTGGGCGGCGTGCACGGCTTCGCCCCGGCCACCTGGCTCAGCGGCCACCGGCCGGAACGAGGATCGGCCAGCGCGAGCATGTCCACGACGCTGGATCAGGTGGTGGCGACGCAGATCGGGCAGAACACGACGCTGCCCTCCCTGGAGTTGTCCTCCGAAACGACGCAACAGGCGGCCGCCTGCAGCGGCTCGGCGTGTTTCTACAACACGACGTTGTCGTTCCGCGACGCGCACTCGCCGCTGCCGATGGAGTTCAACCCGCGCAAGGTCTTCGCGATGCTGTTCGGCGAAGGCGACACGCCGGAAGAGCGCGCCGAGATCCAGAACCAGACCCGGAGCCTGCTCGACCGCATCACCGGGCGCACGCGCGCGCTCCAACGTGAGCTCGGCGCCGGCGATCGCGTGGTGCTCGACAACTACCTGGAGACGGTGCGCGAAATCGAGCGCCGGGTGAATCTGGCCTCGAGCCGTGACCTGTCGATGATCACGGTGCCCGAGGCGCCGATGGGAGAGCTCAACGCGTTCGGGGAGCAGGTCGATCTGATGTTCGACCTCATCGCGCTGGCCTACCAGGCGGATCTGACGCGGGTGGCGTCGTACATCATGGTGGCCGAAGGCACCAACCGCACCTACAACCACATCGGCGTCTCAGACTCCTTCCATCCGGTGTCGCACCACGCCAACGACGTGGGCCGGCTCGAGAAGCTGGCCAAGATCCAGACGTGGCACGTGGAGCGCTTCGCCGCGTTCGTGAAGAAGCTCGCGGCCGTCCCCGACGGCGACGGCACGCTGCTCGACCACTCGATGTTCCTCTACGGCTCGAACATGTCGAACAGCGACAAGCACAACGGCCATCCGCTGCCGACGATCCTCGTGGGCGGCGCCAACGGCACGCTCAAGGGCAGCCAGCACATCGATCCGGGTCAGCCCACGCCGCTCGCCAACGTGCACCTGACGATTCTCGACAAGATCAACGCCCGTCAGGAACAGTTCGGCGACAGCACGGGATTGATTTCCGGAGTGTGAAGGCTCCCGGCTCCCGGCTAGCGTACGTGGCTGCTGGTCTGAGGACCCGCCCTGGGCCGCCCTGAAGGCGGCCCCTACTTCCCCGCCCTACTTCCCTCTGGATCGAAGCATCCGCTCGTACGACTGCTCGCCCTCGAGGCAGAACTCGTCCACGATCTCCGTATCGAGCTCGATCACCTGCGTGAGCTTCACGGTGAACGGCTTGGAGTAGTGCTTCGGGTCGTCGATCGTGAGGTCGATGTTCAGCGTGCCGTAGTCCGGCCGCGTGATCCGCTCGGTCATCTTGGTAGCGGAACCCAGCGGGCTGCCGTTCATGTCGGCCCACAGCCCGTCGCGGAAGCCCTCGGTCTGCACGACGAGCGTGTCGCCCTCCCAACGCGAGGTCGAATAGCCCATCCAGCTCGGATTCATGTCCGCGGGCAGCGGACGGCCGTCGATGTGGATCTGGCGGTATTGCGCGTTCACTTCGTAGAGGACCGCGAGCAGCTTCGGCGTGTGAATGAGCCGGCTGAGGTGAGGCAGGTTCCAGTGTCGCGGCGGGTTGTCGGGAAGGCAGCGTACGTGCGGGTCGTCGCGGCCGTCGTCCGCTTTGCGGTGCTCCCAGACTTGCCTCGCGGCCGGCAGGTACGGCAGGCCGCCCGGCGTGTCGGCGCCAAGGTCGCGCGACAGCCTGGACGCGCCGATCTCGCTGTCGCAGGCGATGAACTCGCCGGTGCCCGGAACACACGGGCGACGGTTCCCCGCGTGCCAGATGCCCGAGAAGTCGGGCTTCCCATCGGCGAGTCGCGGTGTGGGCGCTTTCAGATTGGGCGTGCCGTCCGGGTTTCGCGGCACGCCTTGGGTGGGCAGCTTGAGCCACTGGCCAAAGCCCACCGCTGGCGCACTGACCACGGCGATGAGGACGCACCCGAGCATGGCACCCCGCGTACCCCGCATACTTCCTCCCTCATTCTGAATCTGCCGCGTCCGGGCGGCGGCTCACACGAGCTGGAAACCCCACGCATACTACGGTCTCCCGGAGCCGCTGAATACCCGCCTGATTGAGGGATGTCCGCCGGGCGTCGCGCCGCCAAGCTCATCGCCGTACCACGTAAGCGACGTTCTCGACTCGTCGCATGCGACGGCACGAGTCGCGGGAAATCGTTCAAACAAGGGAACGTTGGCGTGGTACGGCGGTTGCTCCCTCGCTGGTCGCCCCCCCGAGGAGTAACCGTGTCGAACAATCCCGGGAACAATCGATTGCTCTCGCGCCGTGAGTTCACGCTCGAGTCCGCGCTCGCGATGCTGGCCGGCGTGACCATCACGATCAGCGGATGCGGCGACGACAGCACCTCGCCGACGCCCACCCCTGGGGGAGGCAACGGTGACGTCTCAGGCACTGTCAGCGCCAATCACGGGCACATTGCCACCGTCACCGCGGCCGACATCACTGCCGGCGGCATGCTGAACCTGAACATCCTGGGGAACGCCACGCACCCGCACACGGTCAGCCTGAGCGCGAGCCAGGTGCAGCAGATCGGCGCGAGGCAGCGGGTCGCGGTCACCTCGACGAACAACGACGGCCACGACCACACCGTGACGTTCAACTGAAACGAACTGACGCACCTGGCGCTCGACTTGCGCCGGATGTGGAGCCGGTCTTCAGGCTCGGCTGCGCCAACTCTATTTGCCGCGCGAGCGGATCATGCGCTCGTACGACTGCTCGCCCTCGGCGCAGATCTCGTCCACCAGCTCGGTGTCGAGCTCGATGCTCTGTGTGAGCTTCACCGTGAACGGCTTGGTGTAGACCTTGGGATCGTCGATGGTGACGTCGATCTCGAGCGTGCCGTAGTCCGGCCGCCGGATCCGCTCGGTCATCTTCGCGGCGCTGGTCATGGCGCTGCCGGC
>DATMDI010000311.1:0-6472 GCA_035557875.1 Vicinamibacterales bacterium | reverse complement strand
ACGGGTGCACGTGTACTGAACCCGCTGCCCCGGCGTCTGGTAGTTGGTGCTGACACGATATTTCGTCAGCGTGCAGGGCTGGCCGTCCACCTGCATGGTGCCCTTCCCCTGATATTCGAGCGAGACGATCAGTTCGTGCTCGTCCACGCCGCGCAGCATGCCGAGGTGCCAGGTCCAGTTGAAGAGGACCGAGCGCAGGTCCTTCGCGTCTTTCGCTGGGCGATACGGCGGCGGTGGCTCCTTGAATCCGGCGGGCGGCTGTGCGTCGGCCGCTGAAAGCACGCCGAGCGAGAGCACGGCGGCGATCGCGAACGTGATCCACTTCATGCGTCGAAAGGACATGGTGGTCTCTTGCCTAGTCGTTGGCGTTGCCGGCGGAGATCTGGATCACGCGCCCGTCGGGCATGGTGACCGACTTGAGGAATCCCAGCGGGCTGCCGTTCCTGGCGGGGATGAACTTCACCGAGATCATGTCGCCGGCGTGCAGCGCGTTCTCCCCGGTCCTGCCGATCCCTCTTGCGGCAAGGGCAGTGGCGGAGCCGAGCGTGAACACCCAGTCGGTCTTGGTGCCGTCCGGGTTCTTGACGGCGAGGGTCATCGAGCCGTGCGGGTTTACGAACTTCACGCTCTCGACCGATCCCGCCACTTCCGATTCCTTCTTCATGTCGTACACGCCGGCGAGGGAATGGTGAGCCTGCAGCGCGGCGCTGGCCATCAACACTCCGTACACGACGACGCATCCCAGAATTCGCTTAGTCATGCTGCCCCTCCGAAAAGCCGAGATCGGCGCCAGGCTCGAGCCCAGGCACTCTAGATTGTGACTCGACTGTCAAGAAACGGGGAACGAGAAGGGAGGGGTGTATCGGGATTTCTCTATGCGAAATCCCGATGGGGCACCAGGGCGACCTCGGCCTCGTCGCGCTGGTCGTGGTCGCTCAGACGCGGCCAGGCGCGGCCCGAGCCGGCCGTCTTGATCTTCAGATTCTTGACCTTGCGTTCGAGCTGCTCGCTCGGCTGCCGCTGCGCCCGCTCCGTGACGGCGCGGGCCTCCTGCACCAGGGCTTCGAGGCTGGCGACCTTGTCGGCCACCTGGTCCACGACCTCGCGCTGCTCCGACAGCAGTTCGTAGGCCGCGCTCACATCGTCGAGCAGCGCCGCCACTCCCTCGGCCTTGGCCTGGACGCCGTCGACCATCGTCTGCTGCGCCTTGAGCGCCGCGATGCGCTCGTCGGTCGCGTCGAGCTGGGCGAGCAACACGTCCACGGAGCTCCGCAGGCTCGCCACCTCGGCCCGGCGCTCTGACACCGCCGCCAGGTCGTCTTTGCTCTGCTCGCAGACGGCGCGAATGCCGTCGACTTCGCTCTTGATGCGCAGCACCTCTTCCTCGCGCGCGACGATCGACTCGACGCTGCGTTCCATCTCGTCGCCGAGGCGCGCGATGTCGTGGCAGCGCGACTCGATGCCGGCCAGCCGCGTCTCGCTGACGGCCGCCTGCGCGCTCCGCTCCTGGATCTGTTTCAGCATGACGTCGGCGCGCGCGAGCTGGTCGTCGATCGTCTGGACGTGCGCGCCGACCTCGTCCTGCCGCGCCTGCATGCGGTAGAGCGCCGACAGCAGGTCGTCCTTCTCGCTCGTTGCCCGTGCCAGGGCGTCGCTCAGGCGCTGCGCCTCGCGGGCGCGGTCGTCGACCTCGGCGGCCACCTCGCGGCTCGCGTCGACGAGCTCGGTGAACCGGCGCTCCTGCGCGACCATCGCCGCCTCGTCGCGCGTGAGCGCGTCGATCTTCATGGCGGCCGCCGCGATACCCTGCTCGAGACGGGCCACGTCGCCCGTCATGGGCACGAGCCGCGCCTGGGCGCCGCGCACGGCTTCGAGGCGAGCCTGCGCCTCGGATACACGCCCGACGAGCACGTCGCAGCTGGTCTTGATGGCGTCGACCTCCGCACTGCGCGCCGTCTGCTCGCGCAGGCGGTCGTCGACGCTGGTGCTGATCGTGTCGAGACGTTCGAGGCGGCCTTCGATGCTCCCCAGCTCGGGCAGCCGGCCCTCGATGGCGTCGAGCTGCCGGTCGATGACTTCGATCTGCCGGCTCAGCTCCGCCGCTTTGGCGGTGCCGCCGTCCACGAGCCCGATCTGCTGGAGCACCGACGTCATCTTCGCGTCGACCTCGAGCGCCCGTCCCGACATCGCCGACATCCGTTCGCTGAACGCTTCGAGCGCGCCCCGCTCCGCCTGCAGCCGGTCGCCGAGCTGCGTGACCGAGGTGTAGGAGACGTTGAGCTCCTTCAGCTCACGCCGCAGCTCGTTGATGGTGCGCTGGTTCTGCTGCAGCGTCTCGAGGTGCCGCCCGGTCTGCTTCGCCAGGTCGCTCGTCTGCGCGAGCTGCGCGCGCAGGCTGTCGAAGCCCTCCTGCTTCCGCCCGAGGGTCTCGGCCTGCGACGCCAGGGTGTCGAAACGGCGGCTGACGGAGTCGACCTGCCGGTTCACCGTCGAGATCTGCTTGTCGAGCGCCGCCAGCGCCGTCATGCGCGACTCGGCGCGCGTCAGCGACTCCTGCAGGGCGCGGGCCCGCGCTTCGATCGAATCGAATTCGGCGCGGCGGGTTTCGAGGGTCGCGGCCTTCGCGGTCAGGCCGTCCATGATCTGCTTGGCGTTGCCCCGGAACGTGGTCAAGTCGCGCTCGGCTTCCTGACGCGCCACCGACGCGGTCGCCAGCTTCGCCGCGGCTTCCGTGGCGAGGCGTTCGGTCCGCTCGATGGTCTGCTCGGCGGACGACAGGCGTTCCAGGCCGCCGGCGACGGTCTTGATCTGCGTGTCCATCGACCACACCATCTCCGACACGCGATTGGACTGCACCACGGCGTGCTCGACGATCTGCTGCTGGTGCTCGAGCGTCTTCGCCTTCTGCGACAGCTGATCCGACAGCGTGTCGAGTGTGCGCAGGCGGCGCTCGGTGTTCTGGGTGAAGTCCTGGAGCTGCGTCGCCTGCTCGGAGACCTGCTCCATCAGGAGCCGGTGCTTGTGCAGGTCGCTCGACGGGCCCAACGCATCCTGCACCTTCCGCTCCGCGCTGACGGTGGCGTCGGTGAGCGCCTGGATGCGGGCGTCGAGCGCGTCGATCGCGCTGGCCCGGCTCTCGAGCGCCGCGAGGCGCCCGGTCAGTTCATCGAGGCGGCTGCCGAGCGACGTGGCTTTCCCGGCGACGTCCTGCACCTGCCGGCCCAGCGAAGCTGCGGTGGGTTCGGCTCGCGCCAGGAGATCGACTGCCGATTGCAGCGCCGTGCGCTCATCCTGGGCGCGCGTGACCAGCAGATGGAGAGCCCCTGTCTGTTCCTGCACGCTCTGGCTGCGGCCGACGTTGAACTTCAGCTTCTCGAGCATTGGGGGAAGTCCTCGGTTCAGGCGCGCTGACCCACCGACCTGGTGAGACGACGGGCCCTGACCGCGAAGGGTCCGTGCAACGGCGGTGCCCGCGGGTGAGAAGCGTGAAGATTGTGGGAAAACGAAGAAGATCTCAGTATTTTCGCGGCAGGAGGTGTCGCCAGGCTGGGCGAGGTGTCGGAGAACCGACGCCCGTCATCTGGTGGTAGCCGCCATCAGGCTCAGCGCTTACCGTCTGTTCCCCGGCCCCGCGCAGGCGCTCCCCGCCGCTGTTACCGGCTCGCGGCGGCCGCCGGGAACTGCTTGCGCTGCAGCGACCACTGCGTGTCCCGGCACAGCCCGCATGCCTCGCCGATGAAACGCTTCTCGCCTCAGGGGCCCTTCCGTTCGACCAGCATGATCGCCAGGCCGTCGGGATCCTCGATCATCGCCGCGCGCGTGTCGCCCCACTTGTGGATCCCCTGGAGGATCTTCACGCCTTCGCGGCGAAGCCGCGGCACGTGCGTGTCGAGGTCCGGATAGGTGAGGCCGATGTGGTCCAGCACCTGGCCGCGCGAGGGCACGAGTGTGACGTCGCCTTCGCGGCAGCGGCCCGACTGGCAGGGGCGCGCATACCAGGAAAAGCTGTTGTCGATCAGATCCACGGTCACCCGCGGATTGCGCAGCGTGCCCTGCGGCAGCATCGACGGCCAGCTCGGAGGCCCTGGGGCGACGTCGCACGGCTGCGGGATTGGCACTTCCATCACTTCCCTCGTCGCCGGGTTTCGGGCCTGCTGTCTCTTGAAGCCGAGGTGATCGATGTACCACTGGGCCGCGCACCAGGGCTTGTCGTGGAGGAAGTGCACGTGGTGAAACATGTCCTCCTGGCCGGGTCCGCCGCCGGCTTCGATCAGCTCCTGATCCGGTCCGAGAAAATAGGCATAGCCGCCCTCTTCGGGCTTGCCCGGCGGCCGTTCGGTCATCATCTTCGCGGTGACGATCGGGTTGCGCCCGTAGCCCATCTCGCCGGCGCGCCAGAGCGTGCCGGTGTCCTTGTCGCTCGAGAACATCGGCACGACGGTCGCGTTGGCGGCCTTCAATCGCTCCTTGAGCACGGTGGTGGGCGTCTGGGTTTCGAACCCGATGTGCCAGAGCGGACTCTGCTGGAGCGAGCGGTGCGCTTTCATGTCGAAGGTGCCGCCAGCCGGCTTGCTCACCTTCGTGAAGAGCAAGTACACCTCCGCCTTGTAGGCTGGCATGCCGGCAAACGTCGTGACCTCACCCTGCGGCCACATCGTCTGGTAGAACCGCTGCGACCTGGCGGGATCGACGACGTTGAGGCCGACATGATGGAGAGCCGGCGTCGGGAGTGGGGCCGGGGCCTGGGACACGACGACGGTGGCCGGAAGCAGCAGCGCGAGAAGCGCCGTCGAGACGCGCGCGTAAGTCATGAGCACGTCACCGGCGGGCACGCGCTGCATACGACTTGCTGAAACCGTTCCGCGCGTTGGTCACGGTGAACGATCCATCGTCCCGGGCCGACACCTTGATCCAGAAGGCCGGGCCGTTGTGGGTTGGCGCCGGCACCGGCGGCGGCTGTCCTGCGCCACGAGCCGGCGGCGTCATCGGCGCGATCGGCATCGCCGCCGGCGGATCGTCTACCAGGTTCGCGATGAACAGGCCCGGAACGGTGTACTCCTGTCCGCTCAACTGCGAGAAGTGCAGCTGCCAGATGTCCTCGACGCCGGGCGCGGAAAAGAACACCTTCATCGCCTCGGGCTGGCCGCCCTTGCGAATGCCGTTGTTCATCAGGACGACGCGCGGTTCGATGGCATGGACCAGCACTTCGCTGTTGGAGATCGCCTGGCTGTGGTGGGATCCGACCAGCAGATCGATGGTGCCCAGCCGGTTCGACGGGCACATCAGCTCGAACTCCTTGTTCCACGTGAGGTCGCCGAGATGGAGCAGCCGGAAACGGCCGAAGGTCACGTGCGTGCCCACCGACATGGCGTTTTCGGTGGTATCCGGCGCCTGCGCCGTGAATCCCGCGCAGGACGGGTTCGGCTGGCCCGCTCCCGGCAGCGGCGTCTTGATTGCGGCGCCGCCGGCGGTCGGAATGCGGACGTCGAGCCCTTTCATCGGGATGCGGTCGCCCGGTTCCGCGATCGTGCGCGTCCCCTTCGCATAGAGCGGCGGGTAGATGTTCTGGACGAAGTCGTTCATCCTGGCCTCGACGTTCGGGCCGGGATCGATGAAATGGCGCACCGGGATCCGGCCGGTCAGCTCCGGCATCGCGCCGATGTGGTCGGTGTGAAAGTGCGTGGTCACCAGGTGATCGATCTGGGTCACCCCGGCGTCGCGCACCGCGGCCATGATCCGGTCGGCGTCCCGGGCCGCTGCCGCCCCGCCGTTGGCGGTGTCGATGAGCAGCGATTCGCCCGCCGGCGACACCAGCAGCGTGGCGTTGCCGCCTTCGACGTCGATCAGGTAAAGGTCGAGCGAAGTGCGCGCACGCGACTGCGCCGACACGAGCGCCACGGACAGAGCCGCGACCACAGCTGCTACTGAGAAACGCATCATCGATGTCCTACCAGTCTGGCGTCGAGCCCATGAACGGCGGTCACTGGATGCGGATGATCCCGCGGCGGATCGCCTTGGCCACAGCGGCGGTGCGGTCGTGCACGTCCAATTTCGTATACAGGTTCTTCATGTGCATGCCGGCGGTATCGGTGCTGATGCCGAGCGCCGCGGCGATTTCCTTGTTGCGCATCCCCTCCGCCACGAGCTCCAGCACCTGGTGCTCGCGGTGGCTCAAGGTGGGCAGGCGCGCCCGCTCGTCGAGCGCCTGCTGAATCTCGGGCGTCACGACGCGGCGGCCGGCGTAGACCTCGCGGATCACGTGGATCAGATCGTCGGAGATCGCGTCCTTGAGCACGTAGCCCACCGCCCCGGCTTCGAATGCGCGATAGATGTCCTCGTCGCCGTGGTACATCGTCAAGACGATGATCCGCGCCGCGTCGTCGAGCTGCCGGATGCGGCGCGTCGCTTCGGCGCCGCTCGTGACCGGGAGCTGCAGGTCCATCAGCGTCACGTCCGGGCGGCTCGCCAGGAA
>DATMDI010000310.1:0-2233 GCA_035557875.1 Vicinamibacterales bacterium | reverse complement strand
CATGAACTTGCGGGAGGACGCCGGCCGCCACCACAGCGAGGGCCGCTCCCGCAACGCGCACGGACTTCAGGCGGTGACACATGGCTCGCCCCATCAGTTGTGGATGCCGCGTCAGATTAGACACCACATCGGCGCCTAAGTAGCCCTCGATGCCCCCTCCTTCTTCGAGGCCATGTGTCAGGGATTGACGGCCCGCGCCAACGGGGGTAGGTTCTTGCTCGCGAAGGGCCGCGTTCGCGCTTCGCAGGCCGTGGTTTGCTTTCCCAGGAGGTTCCCCGATGAGCCGCTCCCGCTGGGTCGTTACCCTCACGCTTGCAGCCATCCCACTCACGGCCGTGTGGCTGGCCGGACAGTCAGCGCCGTCCCCACAGCCGCGCGCTGCGCACACGGTGCCGCGCACGCCCGACGGCCGTCCCGATCTGCAGGGTTACTGGACCAACGATTCGTACACGCCGCTCGAACGACCGGCGGAGTTTGCCGGCAAGTCGCACTTCACTCCACAAGAAGCGGCAGCGTTCGTGCGCACGCGGCTCGACCGGCTCGAGAACCAGCCGGCCAGCGACATCCACTACGACGACGCGATCTGGCAGAAGGAGAACTACGACAAGGAAGCCAACCTCCGCACCTCGCTGATCACCGATCCGTCGAACGGACTGCTGCCGCCGCTCACCGAGGAAGCCACGCGCCGCCAGGCGGCCGAAGCCGCGCGCCGCGCCGGCCGCGGCCCAGCCGATAGCGTGCAGGACCGATCGCTCGGCGAGCGCTGCATCACCTGGGGCAACGTCGGGCCGCCAATGCTGCCGCCAACCTACTACGCCAATTTCCAGATCATCCAGACAGCCGACTACGTCATCATTCGCCACGAGTTGATGCACGAAGCCCGCCTCATTCCGCTCGGAGATCAGCCGCACGCCAGCGCCGGCGCGCGGTATCTCTACGGCGATGCGCGCGGTCGGTGGGAGGGCGACACGCTCGTCGTGGACACGACCAACTTCACCGACAAGACGCCGTTCCGAGGCCCGCCGTCGAACACACGTCAGGACATTCGCTCGAGCGACCGGCTGCACGTCGTCGAGCGCTTCACGTACGTGGATGCCGGCACGATCCGCTACCAGTTCACCGTCGAGGATCCGGGGATGTGGGTGGCGCCGTGGTCGGGCGAAGCGCCGATCCGCCGCTTCGAGGGCCCGATTTACGAGTACGGGTGCCATGAAGGCAATTACGGCCTGGCCAACATCCTGAGCGCGGCCCGCGTCGCCGAACGGGCAGCGGGATCGCGTTGATCAGTCGAAGGGGCGGCTTGAGCCGGCCCTGGGCCGCCTGAAGGCGGCCCCCACCTACGTCAACGATCGCCCAGACCGGGAGCGTGCGTGTGGGAGGCCGGCATGCCGAGCCGGTTGATGGTGTCGCGCTCGAAGTCGAACTCGATCATCACCACCGGTTCCCTGCCCACCACCCAGCCGTCGTGACCCGGGTCGATAGCGACGATCTGCGGCGCCCGGTGCTCGATGACGCAGCCGTCCGGGTACTCGATGTGGATCTCGCCGTGCACGAGGAACCCGACGTGCGCGTGCATGCAGAGGTCGGTGCCCACCACGGGCTTCATGTCGACCGACCAGCGGAAACCGGGTGGGTACACCATGCGCTTCACCCGGGCAGCGCCGGCTTTGCCGACCTCGAGCAGCACGTGGCCGATCTCGCGACGATCGGCGCCCACGACCGGCGCGAAGATCTCGCTCGGGCGCCGCGACGTCCCGGTCTTCCGGGCCGCCTTCCGGGCGACGCGGCGTGGCGCGGCCTGCTTCGCCGCCTTCCCTACGACGCGGCGTGGCGCCTCGCGCTTCGCTGGCTTGCGCGCAGCCGCCTTCTTCGCACTCCGGCTGGCGGCCGGGCGGCGGCTCCGGGCCGCGGGCTTCGGTTTCTTCGCGGACCGGCGCGCGGCTGGCCGCGCCTTGCTTTTCTTGGCCATGACACCTCGCTGATGAGGCGCCGATGCTAACACGTCGGCTTGGGGCTCGATCTCCGTCAGGGTGTCGGTGCCATGTTACGAATGGCCGAAATCTTCCAGCTTGCACCCTGGCGAGCGACGACAAGCGTGGTCCACATCCGGCGCGGATCGGCTCCGCCCGCCGTGATCGCGTACGGTCCGTCGGCAATCGCGACGTCGGGCGTGATGAACCGGACCGACTCCACCTGAATGGTCCGCGTCCCGGGATTCCGTGCCCACGACTGG
>DATMDI010000309.1:0-3869 GCA_035557875.1 Vicinamibacterales bacterium | reverse complement strand
GGAGCGACCCACGACAGAGTGAGGCATCGAGTCTCTCACAACCTGCTGCCAGGCCGGAAGCTCTGACGGAATCCGGTGAGTACCCTGACGACCTGCTGTGATGACCAGGGCCGGACGGGACGGAGCACATCGCGACGCTCCGGAATGCGGCGCCCCCGGTTTGTCGGAGCCCCCCCGGACGGCCGGAGATGAGCGTCGCTTCCGGTCCCGGCTTGCGTGGACTTCGCCGCGTTGTCATTGCGCAGCCGGGTGGCACGGGGCGTGCTCAAGTCCACCATCACAGGTCCATATGACGCCGCATTCTCCTTCTTTCGCTACCGCGACACGGACGCCTCGCGCCTCTCGGGCCGCTCTCGCCGGCCTGCTCGCCGCCGCGGGGGCACTGGCCTTTCCGGCGGACGCGCAGGCGTCGTTGATGTCGCCCGAAGTCGAAGACGCGGTGGCGGGCTATATCGCCATCTTCGTCCTGTTCTTCGTGCCGGTGCTGCTCATCGTCCTCTTCTGGATGGTGCACGTGCTGCCTGAGAAGATCGCCCACAAGCGGCACCACCCGCAGTTCGAGGCGATCAGGACGCTCTGCCTGCTATCGCTCGCCTTCGGCGGGCTGCTCTGGCCGATCGCCTGGCTGTGGGCCTACACCAAGCCGGTCGGATACAAACTGGCCTACGGCACCGACAAGCACCCCGACTACTTCAAGGAGCACGGCCTGCCGGAGCCCGAGAGCCCCGCCGCGGACATTCGAGAGCGCGTCGCGGTGCTGGAAGCGGGCGGCGCTTCCCAGAGTGAGCTCGACAGGATTCGCACCGACCTGGCCGCGTTAGAAAGCAAACTGGCGGCTGTGGACTCTGAGCGACGCTAATGGAAGCCATCCTCCTCGCCATCTACGCCCTGCTGGTCTGGCTGATCTTCATCAAGTTCAAGCTGCTGCCGTGGACGACCCCGTGGAAAATCGGCGTCGCGATCTTTCCGGTCGTCGCCATGGCGGTGGTGATCCTGTTGCTGAATATCTTTGCGCCGACGACCACCGACGTCCGGGTCGTCAAGTACGTCGTCCCGATCGTGTCCGGAGTCCGGGGGCGCGTGCTGGAAGTACCGGTCGAGAACAACCGGCCGGTCAAGAAGGGCGACGTGCTTTTCAAGATCGACCCGGTGCCGTACGAGGCCGCCCTGCACTCACTCGAGGCCGACTTGCAGTCGGCCGAGGCCAAGGTGGTGGCGGAGCAGGCGAAGCTGAACGAAATTGAGGCGCGTCTGGCCGACGCCAGATCCGTCGAGCCTCAGTTGACGGAAAAACTCCGTGCCGCGACGGAACAGATTGCCTCGCTCCAAGCCTCGCTGGCGCTGGCCACCAAGCGCGTCGATCAGAACACGCAACTCGCCGCCACCGGCGCCGGCAATCGCTTCGACCTGGAACAGGCGCAGACCAACGTGTCCGAGCTCACGGCGCAGATCGCCGCGGCGCGCGCGGCGGAGCAGGAGGTCCGGGAAAAGTTGGCGGGGCGCGTCAACGGCGAGCTCGCGACGGTGGCGGAAGTGAAGGCGCAGATCGCGACGGCGCAGGCGCAGGTGAAGGTGGCGCAGGCGCAGGTGGAGACGACGCGGGCCAAGATCGTGAACGCCCAATACGATCTGACGCAGACCACGGTGATCGCGCCCGGCAACGGCACGATGGTGAACGTGATGCTCCGGCCGGGCTATTTCGTCGGCGGTGTCGCCTTTTCCGAGGTGATGACCTTCGTCGACACGGAGTACCAGGTCTTTGCGATCTTCAACCAGAACGAGCTGCACCAGGTCGCACCCGGGAACGAAGCGGAAATCACGCTCGACACCTACCCGGGGCACGTGATCAAAGCGCATGTGGACTCGGTGATCTGGGCGCAGTCGCAGGGGCAGATAGACGCCAACGGCAATCTGCCTCAGACGACCTTCAACCCGCCGCCGGGACAGTTCCCGGTCAAGCTGGTCGTCTCCGAAAAGGACAACCCGCTCTTCCTCGCGGCCGGCGCCCGCGGCGCCGCCGCGATCTACACCGAGCATCTGTCGATCATTCACATCATTCGCAAGGTGCTGCTCAGGACGTCGGCGTACTTCGACTACATCATCATCAAGCACCACATCAGCCTCCACTGAGGGACGGGATCATGGTTCCTCCTCGTCCGACCGTACGTGGGATCCTTCGGCTCCTCGGGCCGTCGCTCGGTACCGCCCTGGCAGCGGCCGTCATGACCGGTTGCGTCCTGAACAACCCGCCGAACGCGGCGGAGGTCAAAGACCTCTCGCTGTACGGGCTGCAGCCGCCCGCGCAGTGGGCGGCCGCGATCGCGGGCGCCGCCGCCGAAGCGTCGCTCGACGACTGGCTCTCCGGGTTCAACGACGATCAGCTGACGAAGGCCGTCTACGAGGCGCTCAACCACAACGCCGACCTGCAGGTCGCGGCCACGCGGGTCGAGCAGGCGCAGCTCTACGCAAAGCTCGCCGGCGCGAAGCTGTATCCGTCGGTCGACGTGCTGGCGCGCGGCGGCGGCAAGCTCTCCGGCGACGGCTCCGGTATTCAGGGCGGCGTTCTGTCCGCGAACTGGGAACTCGACCTCTGGGGCCGCGTCCGCTACGGCCGCGCCGCGAGCGCCGCGCAAGCCGGATCGGCAGCCGCGGACTACGAGTACGCGCGCCAGTCGATTGCGGCACAAGTGGCGAAGAGCTGGTTCATGGCCACGGAGGCCACGCTGCAGATCGAGGCCGCGCGCGACACCATCCGCGGCAGCGAGGCGCTGGTGCGGCTGGCCGACGAGCGGACGCGCGTCGGGGTGGCCAACCAGGAAGACGTCTACGTCGCGCGCGCCACCGTCGGCACCTATCAGGACGCGCTGCGCCAACTCGAATTGAGCCGCGAACAGGCGATTCGGTCGCTCGAGATCCTCCTCGGCCGCTATCCGTCGGCCGCCGCCGAGGTCGCGTCGCGGTTGCCCGGGTTCCCCGGCGATGTGCCCACAGGGCTGCCCTCCGAACTGCTCGAGCGGCGTCCGGACATCGTGGCCGCCGAGCGGCGCATCGCGGTGGCGTTCAACCGGATTGGCGAAGCGAAGGCGGCGCGCCTGCCGAAGATCTCCCTGACCACCGGGGTGAGCGCGATCTCGAGCGACCTGTTCGTGCTGCAGGATCACAGCAACCCGGTCTGGAGCGTGGGCGCCAACCTGCTCGCCCCGCTCTTCACCGGCGGCGCGCTCAAGACGCAGGTCGAGATCCGGACGGCCGAGCAGAAGCAGGCGCTGGCCGAGTACGCCGCGGTGGGGTTGCGGGCCTTCGGCGAGGTCGAGAGCGCGCTTGCCGCCGAGTTCGCGGCCCGCCAGCGGGAGCGGATTCTGACGGCGGTGCTCTCCGACAGCCAGCAGGCGCTCGGTGTCGTGCAGGCCCAGTTCAAGGTGGGGAGCACTGATCTCAGGTTCGTCGAGCAGCGCCAGCTGGCGCTGAACGCGACCTTCTCCTCGCTGATTCGCATGCAGACCGACCAACGCGTGCAACGCGTGAACCTGCACCTGGCGCTCGGGGGCAGCTTCGAGCCACGCCCGCTGCCGCCGGCTCCAAGTGACGCCCTGCCGCCACGCCCGCAATGACGACCGCGGTCCCGGCCGCCGGGAGCGGGTTGCTCCCGCCTCCCCCCGACTTTTCGCTGGTCCTCGGCGGCCCGCTCTATCAGCTCATGCGCGGGGCGCGTCTGGCCGGGGACACGCTGCAGCTGCTCCGCCGGCGCATCGTGGTGCTGGCGACGCTGGCCTGGGCGCCGCTGCTGGTGTTGTCGGCCGCGCAAGGACACGCCTGGGGCGACAGCGTCGCACTGTCGTTCATCCGCGACGTGGAGCTGCACGTGCGGC
>DATMDI010000308.1:0-4541 GCA_035557875.1 Vicinamibacterales bacterium | reverse complement strand
CGAGTAGACGAGATCGGCAAGGCTGGTCACGCAGGTGTGCGGGTCGCGCCCGTAGCGGTGCTCGGCCACGCAGTCGAGGCCGGTGAGCCCGGCATCGAGCACGCCCTCGCACACATAGCGCGGCATCTCCTGCGCGCGGATCAGCATGCACTCGATCTCGGGGTCGTCGATCGAGGGGAAGTACGAGCGCGAGTTGACGTAGATGTTGAAGCCGGCGCGCGCGAAGAGTTGAATCGTCGCGCTTTCCAGCGAGCCCTTGGGCAGTCCGAGTTTGAGCTTCATGGAATCGTGATCCCTTCAGGCCGCACGAAGAAGCAGGTGCGTTCGCCGGTGTGACAGACCTTGGCGTCGCCGAGCGGCTCGGCCTTCACCAGCACTGTGTCCTCATCGCAGTCGATGAGGATGTCGCGCACCGCGAGCTTGTTGCCCGAGGTCTCGCCCTTGGTCCAGAGCTTGTTGCGGGTGCGGCTGAAGAAGGTGACGTAGCCGGTGCGCAGCGTGATGTCCCAGGCTTCGGGGTTCATGAAGCCGACCATCAGCACGTCGCCGTTCTGGTGATCCTGCACGACCGCAGGAATGAGCCCGTCGAGTTTGGTGAAATCCATAGTCGTCCCGTTCGCCGTACAACAAAAAACCCCGCCACTGGTTCCGGCGGGGCTGCACGTTCTTCGCGTGGTCGAGGGTGCTGGCCTTCAGTCCCTCCGCGTGCGCAGTCCCGCCTGCCGGCCATGATGGCCGTGATGGTGGGGGTGCGCGCGATGGACGAGGCCGGACATCAGAAATCCAAGGGTAGCCGAAAGCCCGGCCGGAGGGCAAGAGGTGTAGGCGGGGCTCAGACCTCTATGTAGGCGTCGGCCTCGATCTCCACCAGCATGGCGGGGTCGATGAGGCGCACCACTTCCACCATGGCGGCCGCCGGCCTGATGGCGGCGAAGACCTCGCCGTGAGCGCGGCCGATCTCCTGCCAGCGCGACATGTCGGTGACGAAGATTCGCGTGCGGACGACGTCGGCCATCGTCGCGCCGGCCTGGTGGAGCGCCCGCTCGATGTTGTGCAAGGCCTGCACCGTCTGCGCGTAAGCGTCGCCGGGCGCGACCACCTGGCCGTCCGCGCCGGTTGCCGTAGTGCCGGAGACATAGACGTGCGGCCCCACGCGAACCGCTCTGGAATAGCCAACCAGGGGTTCCCAGGGAGCTCCGCTCGAGATGTTCGTCCTGGTCATGCGACAAGCCTAATCGTTCCGGGCCGCGACCAGGCCTGAAGGCCGAAGCCGGAGGCCCGATGCCCCCGAGCGCGTTGACACAGGCTCGCGGAGTGGGGCACTCTGAGCCGCGATGATGCCTCGCTTTGTCGTCGTGCTTTGTCTTGCCGCGGCATGCGCCGCCGCCGGTTGCCGGATGGCTGATGGGCCGATACCCATGCCTACGCCCGACGACACCAACCGCCTCGACGATCTCCGTCGCGATCTCGGCGACGTGGTCGGCGGCAACCCCGAAGGCCGCAAGAACTTCGTCGACGATCTGAGGGTGTTAGTGGACCTTGGAGACAAACCCGATGCCGCGCCGGCCATCGATCGCCTCGCGCAACAGGTCGCCGACGCGGCCGCCGCAAGCAAGGTCAAAGAGGCCAACGCGCCGCCGCTGCTGCTGCAGGTGTGGACGGCCGTTTCCGCGCGCGACCTCAGCGAGAAGCAGGTGACGCAGCTGCAGGCCGACATCAAGACCACGCTCACGGGTCTGGGTGTCGCCGAGCCGTCGGCGCAAGCCATCGCCAACCAGGTCGGCACCGTGCAGAAGGCGGTCACCGACCGCCAGCGGCGTTGGTACGAGGTGTTCTAGCAAGGCTCCCGGCTCCCGGCCCCCGGCCTTAAGCCCTGAGCCCTAAGCCTTCCAGCGTCTGCTGCAACAACGCCCAGGCTCTTTCCACATGGCGTTGTTCCGTCCGGTAATGACCAATCGCAAGTCGAATCACGAAACGTCCATCAAGCCTGGTGTGCGAGAGAAACAGCTCGCCGGTGGCGTTCACCGCGTCCATCAGGCGCTCGTTGAGTTCATCGACGTCCAGCGGTGACTGCCCGGCGGCGCCCCGGGCACGAAAGCAGACGGCGCTGAATGGTACCGGCGCAATGCGCTCGAAACGCGGATCTGCGTCGACCCAGCCGGCGAACAGGTGCGCGAGGCGCACGTGTTCGCGCAGCACGGCCCTCACACCCTCGGCGCCGAAGGTTCGCAGCACCATCCAGAGCTTGAGCGAGCGAAACCGGCGTCCGAGCTGGATGCCGGTGTCCATCAGGTTCCGCACGCCGCTATCGCCTTCAGCCGTCCTCAAGAACTCGGGCACCAGCGAGAACGCCGCCAGCAGCGCCGGCATCTGGCGGCAGTAGAGCACGCTGAGATCCACCGGCGTGAACAGCCACTTGTGGGGGTTGACGACGATCGAGTCGGCGCGCTCCCAGCCCTCGAAGTGCGGGCGCAGCTCGGGCAGGCTGGCGGCGACACCGGCGTAGGCCGCGTCTACGTGCAGCCACACGCCGCGCTTCTCGCAGATGGCCGCGATGTCCGCGATCGGATCGATGCTGGTCGTGGACGTCGTGCCGATCGTGGCCACGACGGCCATCGGGCGCGTGCCGCCCGCCAGGTCCTCGTCGATCGCCGCCGCCAGGGCCTCGGACTGCATCTGGAAATGGCGATCGGCCGGGATCCGCCGCAGCGCGGCGCGGCCGAGGCCCAGCACCATGAGCGCCTTGTCCACTGACGAATGCGCGTGATCCGAGGCGTAGATCGCGAGCCGCGTTCCCGAGGGGAGCCCCGACTCTCCGACGCCGGGCACCGCGCGCTCGCGCGCCGCCGCCAGTGCATGCAGCGTCGAGATCGACGCGGTGTCGTAGATGACCCCTTCGAAGCCCTCGGGCAGTCCGAGCAGGTGCCGCAGCCAGCCGAGCGTCGTCTCTTCGAGTTCGGTGGAAGCCGGCGAGGTCTTCCACAGCATCGCCTGCTGGTTGAGTGCCGCCGCCAGCATCTCGCCGAGGATACCGGGCGGACTGGCCGAGCTGGCGAAGTAGGCGAAGAATCCGGGGTGGTTCCAGTGGGTCAGCGCCGGTACCAGAACACGCTCGACGTCGGCGAAGATGACCTCGAAGGGCTCGCCGCGCTCGGGCGCCTGCCGCGGCAGCGCACGCCGCACGTCGCCCGGCGCCGCGCGCGACAGTACCGGGTACCGTTCGACCTGCTCCAGGTACGTGGACATCCAGTCCACGAGCGCGTGGGCCTGGTGCCGGAACTCCGCGGGATCCATCCCCTACTTGTGCGCGTTGATGTATTCGGTGACGAACGCGATCATCGCCGGCTCGCGCAGGCCGATCGCCTCCGCCTCCGCCCGCGCCTGTTCGACGGTCCACTTGTCCTGCAGCACGCGCTTGATCATCCACATGCCGCCGACGCGATTGGCCGAGCCGCAGTGGACGAAGACCGGCTGGTTCTTCGGGTCGGCGACGGCGCCGAGAAAGCTCGACACCGCAGCGGCATCGGGCATCGCGCTGTTGAACGGGAGGTGGAAGTACTTGAGGCCGGCGCTCTGCGCCGCGGCGCGGCCGGCTTCTATGTCGGCACCGGCCTCGGTTGCGGTGCGCAGGTTGATGACCGACACGTAGCCTTCGGCCTTGAGTGCCTTCATGGCCGACGGGTCGGTGGCTCCGGCGCACCCGACGGTGGCATCCACCTTCGAGTAGTTGCGGACGCCGGCGAGTTCGGCTTTGCGAACCTGGGCAGCCAGGGGGACGGCGATGGTGGCCGCAAGTGTGAGGGACAGGAATGCGCGCAGGGTCATGGTGCGTCTCCTGCGCGCATTGTACTTACAAGGGCGCGGCTTCAGCCGCGCCCGGCCAGGCCGGCCTGAAGGCCCGCCCTACGCCAGGTAAGGCCTCTAGCGTTCGACCGTCACGGTCACGGGGCTCTCGATCCGCACCGTCACCGGCGAACCCGAAGGTAGCGTCGCGGCGTTGCGGCCCCCCGCGGCCGTCGCCGCGGTGCCCGCGCCGGCGCCGATCGATCCACCGATCGCCGCGCCCTTCGCGCCGCCGAGGATGCCGCCGATGATGGCGCCGCCAATCGCGCCGCCGCCAATCTTGGCCGCGTTCTCATTCCGCACCGAGGAGCCCTCGCGATAGATAGGCTCGGTTTCGATGGGCAGCCGCGTGCCGTCGGCGAGTACGATCGAGGTGAAGCGCACGGCCAGCCGCGCCCGCTCGCGGACGCGCGCGCCGCGCTCGACGAGCGTCACCTCGCCCTGCGCCTTCGCCCCGGCGGGAATGACCACCCGATCGCCCACCCGCACCTCTCGCGTCACGCGCGCGGTCACTTCGTCCTCGACCCGTGCGGTTTCGCTCGACACCGTCGTGTCGATCTCCAGCCCGATGACCGACTCCGCCGGGACCTCGAGATCCTCGAAGCGCGGCTGGGGCACGGCCGGAGGCGCGTCGGCCACGCGCGGCGGTTCGATCGGCGCCGGAATCGCGGCGCGTGTTTCGACCGCGGCCTGTGCCG
>DATMDI010000307.1:0-11434 GCA_035557875.1 Vicinamibacterales bacterium | reverse complement strand
GCGAGAATGCCGGCTGGGTGTCGTCGGCCGAGGTTGTGATGAAGACGCGGCGGTCGCTGGCGCGAACGTAGAGCCGGTCCTCGAGCATTGCCGTCAGCACGGCGCCCGTGCTCGGATGGCCGGTCTCGACGAGGCGGGTGATGATGGCTTCCTTGTCGGCGAAGCCGGCGTCAGGCAGCTCGCCGAGCGCCGTGACGAACGCCGTGTCGGCAGGCTGCGCCCGGACCGGCGCCGCGGCGGCGAGCGCGGCCATCAATGCGCACACGACGGCAGGCAGCAGCCGTAGCTGCCGCCTGCCGCGCGATCCTCGATGGATTACTTGTAGTTCTGCCCGGAGCACTTCTTGGTCGTCTTGTTGTAGTTGCCGCACTTCAGCGTCACCCAGTCCGCTTCGGTGTCCTTGCTCACCGGCAGGAAGTCGGACCAGGCGTCGCCGGGCACGACCGGCGTCTTGGAGACGACGTCGAACTGCCCGTCGGCACGGACCTCACCGATGTAGACCGGCTTGGTGATGTGGTGGTTCGGCAGCATCTTCGCGATGCCACCCGTCAGGTTCGGCGTCTCGAGGCCGGGCAGCGCCGCCAGCACCTTCTCCACGTCGGTGCTCTTGGCCTTCTCTACCGCCTTTGCCCACAGGTTGAAGCCGATGTAGTGCGCCTCCATCGGATCGTTCGTCGTCCGGTTCGGCTTCTTGATGAACGTCTTCCACTGCTTGATGAACGCGTCGTTGGCCGGCGTCTTGACGCTCTGGAAGTAGTTCCACGCCGCGAGGTGGCCGACGAGCGGCTTGGCGTCGAGGCCCGACAGTTCTTCCTCGCCCACCGAGAAGGCGACCACCGGGATGTCTTCGGCCGAGATCTTCTGGTTGCCCAGCTCCTTGTAGAAGGGCACATTGGCATCGCCGTTGATGGTCGAGACGACGGCGGTCTTCTTGCCGGCCGACCCGAAGCGCTTGATCGCCGCCACCCGCGTCTGCCAGTCCGAGTGGCCGAACGGCGTGTAGTTGATCGAGATGTCGGCCGCCGCCACGCCCTTGGATTTGAGGTACGCCTCGAGAATCTTGTTGGTGGTGCGCGGGTAGACGTAGTCGGTGCCCTCGAGCACCCACCGCTTCACGGCGACGTCCTTCATCAGGTAGTCCACGGCCGGGATCGCCTGTTGGTTGGGGGCGGCGCCGGTGTAGATGACGTTCTTCGACGACTCCTCACCTTCGTACTGTACGGGGTAGAAGAGCAGGCCGTTGTTCTTCTCGAACACCGGCAGCACCGACTTGCGCGACACCGACGTCCAGCAGCCGAAGACCACGGCCACCTTGTCTTTTTCGAGCAGTTCGCGCGCCTTTTCGGCGAAGAGCGGCCAGTCGGAGGCCGGATCGACCACCACCGCTTCGAGCTTGCGGCCGAGCAGTCCGCCCTTCTTGTTCTGCTCGTCGATCATCATGAGGATGGTGTCTTTGAGCGTCGTTTCGCTGATGGCCATGGTGCCCGACAGCGAGTGCAGGATGCCGATCTTGATGGTGCCCGCACCCTGGGCGTTGATCGTGCTCGACGTCGCGAGCCCGGCCACGATCAGGCAGGCGGCAAGGGACAGGTATTTCAGCTTCATGAGTCACTCCTGGGATCGAAGGGGATTCGAGGTAACGACGGCGCGGCGCCCCGGCCCGCCGCGCCTCATATCTGCAGCTGCACGCCGACGCCGAACTGTTTGAAGTTGACGCGGACCGCGTCGAAGCGCGTGTCCTTGTAGAACATCATGATCCGCGCGTTGAATTGCTTGATGATGTAGTTGAAGTCGACCTCGGTGGTCTTCTGGTCGTAGTCGGGATCGAGCGGCGTGATGCCTTCGCGGAAGCGAGCCTTGGCGTACTTGCCGAGGACCTCGAAGCGGCCGGACCCGGCCATCTGCGGAAACAGGAAGGCGCCGAGGAGATAACCGCCATCGTCGGTGCCGTAGCGGCCGCTGTAGCCGCCCAGCCGATCGTACTTGGCCCACTCGGCTTCCACCGTGTAGGCGCCGCCGCCTTTCACCTTCCGCTCCAGGAGGAAGTCCACGTTGTAGGCCGACTTGTCTTCGCCCTGCACCTGGCCGGCGGCGCCAATGGCGAGCAGGTTCTTGTCGCCGTAGTAGGTGCCGTTCAGGTAGTAGCCGTCCTCCGGGTCCCAGAAATCGACCTGCACCCGTCCCGCCGCCATCACCGTGTCGTCGCCGTTGAGGGAGGTGCCGTCGAACGCGCCGCCCGAGAGCTTGACCTTGCCGAACTGGCCCCAGTACATGGCGCCGTTGGCGCGCCCCTGGAAGATGAACGGATAGCCGTCCTGCACTCCGTCGGTGTAGACCGCCCAGTGATGTGAGTAATAGGGACCGTACAGGTTGGCGCGGTCGCTCGGCGGCAGGAACCGCCCCACCCAGACGTTGAACTTGCCCGAGAACGCGAACTGCCCCGCCGCGTCGAGCACCTCGACGTCGTTTTCAGACGCGTTGTACTCGGTGTTGAACATGATCTTGATCTTGGGCGCCGCGGTGCCGCTGACGTACAGCCGCACGCTGTTCAACGGAAAGTTGTCGCGGCCGTCGGCGTCGTCCTCGGCCGTGTGGACGTAGCTCGATTGCATTCCGGCGCCGATTGAAATGGGTGACGGCGCATCCTGCGCCCTGGCCGCGGCGGGCAACGCGAAGAGCCCCGCGGCGGCCAATGCGCCGAGCGTGCGGCGCCCACTGGTACGAGAACCTGTGCGAACGTGTCGTAGAGGCACGATCAATCCCTTCTCCTGAGTCGCGTCGTGGAGGTCCCCGGCTCCTCGTTCGACCTGGAACGATTGAGGCATGCCCATCCCGCGGGTTGCCCGCCGACACAGCAAAGGCAACGCCACGGGGTGCAGCACCGCGCAGCATCCGTGCTGAAGCGATCAAGTGAATGCGATGGAAGGAGTTAGGGCCGACAGCCAACGCGTCGATGGCGCTATGGCCTGTCACGACATCTGTGTAACACCGATCAGATCAGGTCACATTTGTGAGCTTCTGAGCGAACGCGCGCACATCGCGGTGCACATATTGCGCGGACTACCTCCGACCGGCGCCACAGAGATTCGACCATTGGATCTTCTGACCGGCTGCGTGGTGTCGCGTCTCTGAACGAAATTGTGCATATGCGCTAATGCAGCGACGAAATTGTCTGACCGTGGTTCATCAAGAAAGTTCGGTTGAAGACAGCTGCCCGCAGGGCCGATGTGAGAAACGACCGGCGCCGCGAGACAGGCGCCGATCGTGGCTCCATGTCGATTACAGCCAAGATCATCGCCCCCATCTGGATGCTCGGCCTCGCGCTCGCGGGGCTGGCGATCGTGATCGAGAAGGCGACGCTGGAACCGTTCTTCGGCCGGCACGCGGCGCAGAGCACGGAAGCGCTGGTCCACGCGGTTGGCGCGGTAGCGGCGACATCCAACCACACCTCCGATTCGCTCGACCGGGCCATCTCCATCCTCGGCGAGGACGATTACGTGCGCCTCATCGTCGTGGCGGGAAACGACCCGGCGCGGGTGACCGCCAGCACCAACCCGGCCTTCCGTGGTCTGGCCGTGCGCGAACTGCCCGCCACGCTGCGCGACCACGTGGTGGCCGCCTCGCGCGACAAGCTGTCGTCCACCTGGGTGGACGCGACAGCCAAGACGTTCGGCGCGGCCGCACCGCTGCGCGTCAGCCCCGGCCCGGGACCGGCCGACGGTGTCGTGGTAGTGGTGACCGACCACCGGCTCGTCTCGACCTCGGTCACCGACCTGATCGTCGTCGGTATTCGGCGCAAGCTGCTGCTGATTCTCCTCGTCACGCTGGTCGCGCTCGTCAGCGTGCGCCTCACCGTGTTCCGGCCGCTGGCGGCGATCATCGCGTCGATTGAGCGGCTTCGCGCCGGCGACGCCTCGGCGCGGGCGCCGGTGGCGGCCAAAGACGAGATGGGCGCGCTCAGCCTCATCATCAACGACGCCGTGGACGCGCGAGCCGAGAGCGAGCACCGCGTCATCGAGGCGCTCGAGCGCGTGGAGCGTGCCGCGCGCGGCGGCGACGCCGGCCTGTGGGACTGGCGCATCGGCAGCGACGGCGTCTACTACTCGTCGCACTTCAAGGCGCTGCTGGGCGAGGACGATGCCAGCATGCCCGACACCGGCGAGGCGCTGCGCTCGCGGATGCACCCCGACGATCTGGCGCTGCGTCATCTGGCGTTGCAGTCGCACCTCGACGGGCTCGGCCCCTTCGACGTCACAGTGCGTGTCCGTCACCGCACCGGCGAACTGCGCTGGTTCCGCGAGACAGGCCAACTGGTACGCGACGAGGCCGGCACGCCGCAGCGGGTGGCGGGCGCCTTTGCCGACGTCACCGCCCGGATGCGGCTCGAAAGCGACCTGCGCGCGGCCAAGGACACCGCCGAACACGCCATGCAGGTGAAGTCGGCGTTCCTCGCCACCATGAGCCACGAGATCCGGACGCCGATGAACGGCGTGCTCGGCATGGCGGACCTGCTGCTGCAGTCGTCGCTCACCAACGAGCAGCGCGAGAACGCCGAGACGATTCGCCGCTCGGGGGATGCGCTGCTGCGCATCCTCGACGACGTGCTCGACGTCTCGAAGATCGAAGCTGGCAAGCTGACGCTCGAATCGGCGCGCTTCGATCTCGACGCGGCCGTGGACGACGTCGCCGAACTGCTGGCCGAGAAGGCCCGCACCCGGGGGGTGCGGATCGTGTCGATCCTGGACGCCGACGTGCCGCAGTTCGTCACCGGCGACGTCACGCGCGTATGCCAGATTCTCGTCAACCTGGTCGGCAACGCGGTGAAGTTCACCGAGAACGGCGACATCTCGATCCGCGTGCAGCAGGCCTCGCGCGACAGCGGCGACCTGCTGTTGCGGTTCGCGGTGCAGGACACCGGCATTGGCGTCGCACCCGAGGTCCTGCCGCTGCTGTTCGAGCCGTTCGTGCAGGCCGATTCGTCCACCACGCGACGCTTCGGCGGCACCGGGCTCGGGCTCAACATCTCGAAGCGGCTCGCCGATCAGATGGGCGGCGCCATCGGGGTCGAGAGCCGGCCCGGGCAGGGCAGCACCTTCTGGTTCACCGTCCGGCTGGCGCCGGCCGAAGCCGCGAGCGAGCCACCGCCGCTGCGCGCCACGCGCACGCTGGTGCTGGCCGATCACGCACCGACCCGCGACGCCATGGTCGCGCGCCTGGTGCGGCTCGGCGCCACCACTGATTCCGGCGGTGCCGACGGCCTGCCGGCAACCGAGCGCTCACGCTACGACGCGGTGATCGTCGAGGACGGCACACGGGCCGCCGTCGCGCTGCGCGGGCTCGCCGCCGACGGCAGCCGCGCGACGCCGATTCTGTTTCGTCATGGCGGCATGGCGCCGGAGGATTCGGACGCGCTGCGCACCAGCCTTGGCTCGGCGATCGAGGTGCTCACCGGGTTCAAGAGCACGCAGATTGCCCGGGCCGTGGCCCCGGCGCTCGGCCTGCTGACAGACACCCGTCTCGACCTGTCGCGACGTCAGGGCCAGTCCTCGCCCGCGCGCTTCGCGACCGCGCGCATCCTGGTGGTCGAAGACAACGGCACCAACCAGAAGGTGGCGCAGAAGATGCTCGAGGCGCTCGGCTACTCGCCCGAGCTGCGGGACAACGGACAGCTGGGTGTGGACGCCCACGCCGCGGCGCCATACCACCTGATCCTGATGGACTGTCAGATGCCGGTCATGGACGGCTACGCGGCGGCGCGGGCCATCCGGGCGCTCGGTCCGGACGCGCGCGACGTGCCGATCATCGCCCTCACCGCCAACGCGCTCGAGGGCGACCGCGAGCGCTGCCTGGCGGCGGGGATGAACGACTACCTGACCAAGCCGCTCAAGCGCGAGCGCCTGCGCACCGCGCTCGAACAGTGGCTGCCGGTTCAGCGCGAGGCGGCCACGCTGCTGTAGACGGCGTCCACGAACATCTCCGTCGTCCAGGCGCCGCTGGCCGACCCGTACCGCGGGTCGTAATCCGCCGTCGGGCGCGCCGCCTTCACCTGCGCAAGCGTCATCCCCTTCTGCTTCATCGCCAGGACACGGTCGCGGACGATGGTGACCATGTCGCGGTACTCGAGCACGTCGAACTCGTCGCTGATGCGGCCGTGGCCCGGAACGATGAACGTACCGCCTTCCTCGTGGTGCGCCGGCACGGCCAGATCGAGCACGCGGTTCAGGCCGTCGATGACGCCCTGCACCGACCCGCCGCGCGACAGGTCGATCACCGGATAGCTGTCGGTGCGATAGATGTCGCCAGTGGCCACTACGTCCGACTTGCGAAAGAACACCAGGCTGTCGCCGTCGGTGTGCGCCGCGGGAATGTGGTACATCAGCACCGGCTCGCCGTTGAAGTAGAGCTCCTTCTCGAGGCCGACGAACGTTTCGGTGGGATGCGCCGTCGAGGGCAGCGCGCTGACCCGCGGCAGCACGTTGTCGTGGGCGATGATCTGCACCGCGTTCTGCGACGCGCCAGGCGTGTTGATGATCGTCCACTTCGCGAGCGACCCGAGCGCGTCGGCGAGGCGCTCGTTGCCGCCGACATGATCGGGGTCGGCGCTGGTGTTGAGCAGATACTTCACCGGCTTGCCCGAGGTCGACAGCTTCTTGACCTCGGCGAGGATCCGCTCGGCCTGCGCCGCCGATTTCGAATCGACGAGGAGGGCGCCCGACGGGCCCGCCTGCACGACGACGTTACCGCCGGCGCCGGCCAGCACGTAGACGTTGCCCTGCACCGGCAGCAGCTGCACCTCGCCCGTGTCGGGATTCTTCGCCTGACTCACCCGCGGCGCGTCGGCCGCCGTCTCGGCCGCCGGCGACGCCTTGAGGCGTGCCTCGTACTCCGGATAGATCGTCATCGGCCCGCCCCGCACGCCGCCCATCGGCGCCTTCGTGCGATCGGCGAACTCCTTCAGGAACGGATTCGCGCCGGGCAGATGGTGCGGCACCTCGCCCTTGGGACGCCCCGAGATCTCCTCGACGTATTCGCACGGCCACAGCCAGTTGCCGCCGTCCTGCTCGTTGATGACGAAGTCGCTGGTGCGGATCATCGGCTCGGACAGGTAGACCGGGTCCGTCATGATCACGGTGTGCGTGATGTTGCGGCCGTGGCGCGTGAAGCGCTCGTAGAGCGTCGTCTGGTCGCTCTCCGGCACGCCGTTGCGGCGCAGCCACCCCTGCTTGAGATGCGTCGTCACCACGGTGAGCGTCTGACCGTCCCACGTGCCGGTCGAGAAGCCCATGAACGTGTGCGGTGCGTACGCGGACGGGTGTGAGCGGCCATCCATCCAGATCGTTCGCGTCTGCTCGTAGGTGCTGATGTAGTTCTTGACGGCGATGACCTGCTGCGTTTCCGGATCCTTCTCCACCCAGATCCGCAGGTTGAGCGGACCGTGGTAGATGTAGGGCGCCACGTGCACGCGGCACTGGTGCTCCTGCAGCGTCAGCCGCGATGCGTCCCAGCTGTCGGCGAAGAGCCGCGCCGCGCTGTTAATTGGCAGGCCGCTGTAGTCGCCCAGGTCGGGACCGGGCCCGCGATCCTGCTCGTCCTCGTGCCGCAGCGAGTTCCAGTTGCCCGCAAGCGGCGACTGCGCCCACGCCGTGGAGCCACCCCACAGAACAACCGCCAGTAGTGCCGTGATCGTGCGTCGAGCCCCACCCATGAGCCGTTCCCCTTTGTACGTGGGCCGGGCCTTCGACCCCTGGTACGTGGGCCCGGGTCTTCCGACCCGGGCGTTGCGACGCGCAGATTCTGTCATGAATTTGCCAGGGTTGACGTCGCGCGCCGGCGCCGTGGCGCTTGACGACCGCCACCTGGCGCATACTCTCGATGCGGCAATGGGCCCCACACGAGGAGCAGCCATGCGACGCACGCGCTTTGCGGCCGCCGCCGGACTGGGCGGCCTGATATTCGGTCTCTGGATGGGCGGCGCCGCGACCGGCGCACAGACACCGGGAACGGCTGGCAGTGCGCCGCGCACGCCGTGGGGCGAACCGGACCTCCAGGGCACCTGGACCAGCGAGAGCGAGCTGAGCGTGCCGTTCGAGCGGCCGCGCGAGTACGGCACGCGGCAACTGCTCACCGAGGCCGAGCTCGCGTCGCGCCAAGCCACCCTGCAGAAGCAGACCGCCTCCGACAACGCCGACTTCGATCTCGAGACCGCCGACCGATCGAACGCCGGGCAGGTGGGATCGGCCACGTCGCCGCCGCCGCACTGGCTCGAGCGCGGGAAGGCGTCGCGCCGGACGTCGATGGTGATCGAACCCGCCGACGGCCGCGTGCCGCCGATGACCGACGAAGGACAGCGGCGGCTGCGCGAGCTGCGCGGCACCTTTGCCAACGGCAACTTCAACGCCGAAGCGCGCTTCAAGGGGCCGGAAGATCTCAGTCTGTGGGAGCGGTGCATCACCCGCGGCGTGCCGGCGGCGATTTTCCCCACGGTCTACAACGCCAATACCCGCATCGTGCAGGGTCCGGGCGTGGTGGCGATCACCTACGAGATGATTCACGACACCCGCATCGTGTTGACCGACGGCCGGACCCACGTGGGCGGCCCGGTGCGCGGCTATTACGGCGATTCGCGCGGCCACTGGGAAGGTGACACGCTCGTGGTCGATGTCACCAACTTCTCGGCGAAGGCCGACTACCGCGGCGCGCGCGACACCCTGCACCTGGTCGAGCGGTTCACGCGCACGGCCACCGGCGTGCGCTACGAGGTCTCCGTGGACGATCCGCACACGTGGTCGCGGAGCTGGACCGCGGCCCTCGAGCTGACCCCGCAGCCCGAGGCGATGTTCGAGTACGCGTGCCATGAAGGAAACAATTCGATGCGCAACATCCTGAGTGGGGCCCGGGCGGCCGAGGCCCGCTGAAGCAAGGCGGGTGAGGTAGGTAAGGTCGGCGCCTCCGGCGCCTCTAAGGTGACCCTGGGTCGATTTCGTGGACACCTCAAGGAGGGGCAGAATGCCTCGAGGAGTCCCGATGGCCCAGCGCCGCCGCGGTAGTTACCCGCCGGAGTTTCGCGCCGAAGCAGTCCGGCTCGCCCGTACCACGACCACCCCAGTGACGACGATCGCCCGTGATTTGGGGGTCAGCGTCTGGACGCTGCGCGAGTGGATGAAACGGGCCGACCGCCCGGGGAGTTCGACGCTGAAGGAGAGCGAGCGACTCGAGTTGCTGCGCCTCCGGCGCGAGAATCGTGAGCTCCGGCTGGAGCGTGAAATCCTAAAAAAAGCGACGGCCTTCTTCGCCAAGCAGAGCGAGTGAGATTTCGCTTCATCGAGGCGGAGAAGGCCTATGGCGTGCGGCGGCTCTGTCGGGTCCTGCACGTCGCGCCGAGCGGGTATTACGCGTGGCGGCGACGGCCCCCGTCGGCCCGAACGACCCAGGACGCCCGGGTGCTGCGCGTGCTCCAGGTCGAGCATGCCGCGAGCCGGCAGACCTATGGGCGGGTGCGCCTGCAACGCGCCCTCCGGAGCCGCGGCCTACGGGTGGGGGATAAACGGGTCCGTCGGCTGATGCGGGTCGGGCAGTTATGCGCCCGACGGCGGCGACCGTTTCGGGTCACGACCGACAGTGCCCACGCGTGGCCCGTCGTGAGCAATCACGTGGCGCGCCGCTTCAGCGTGGCCGCGCCCAATCGGGTGTGGGCGGCCGATATCACCGCGGTGCCGACACGCGAGGGCTGGACGTATTTGGCGGTGGTGCTCGACCTCTACGCGCGCCGCGTGGTGGGCTGGGCCGTCGCCGATACGCTCGCCACGCGACTCGTGCTCACCGCCGTGACGCGCGCGCTCGCGACGCGGCGCGTCGCCCCCGGCTTAATCCATCACTCCGATCGCGGCAGCCAGTATGCGAGCGCGGCCTATCAGGCCGTGTTGGCCGCGCAGGGCGTGCAGTCGAGCATGAGCCGCGTCGGCGATTGCTGGGACAACGCCCCGGTCGAGAGCTTCTTCAGTGGCCTGAAGCGGGAGGCAATGCCAGACGGCGGCTGGGCCACCCGCGCGGTCGCCCAGTTCGCCCTCGCGGACCACCTCGAGTTTTACAACCGACGCCGGCTCCACTCCGCCAACGACTATCGCAGTCCGGTGGACACCGAAGCGGCGCTCGGCATCCCGGTATGATTCACCTCAACCCGTCCACCGAATCGACCCAGGGCCAGACGGGTTGACCAGAAGAGCTCTTCCTACCGGTCCTACCTGTCCTACCCGTCCTACCTGTCCTGACGGGGCGAGCGAAGCGAGCCCTACGCGGTGGCTTCCTCCGGGATCATCTGCTCGTTCTCTTCGTGCGGGACGGGCTGCTTGATCTTCGCCACCTTGATGTCCCAGGCCCAGCCGACGGCCTTGAGCATGCTGATGAAGACCCAGTTCAGGTCGAACTCGTACCACGCCAGGCCATGACGGGCGCTGGTCGGGTGCGCGTGGTGGTTGTTGTGCCAGCCCTCGCCGAATGCGAGGAGCGCCACCCACCAGTTGTTGGTGGAATCGTCGCGGGTCTGGAAGCGCCGGCTGCCCCAGAGGTGGGTGGCCGAGTTGACCAGCCAGGTGGAGTGCAGGCCGAAGGTGGTGCGGAAGAAAATGCCCCACAGCACGTAGGTCCAGCCGCCGACCGCCAGAAGGGCGAAGCCGACGACGACGTTCGTCATCCAGTGCCACTTGGACAGCCACACGTGGAACGGATCGCGCGACAGGTCGGGCACGTAACGCGCCAGCACCGAGGAGTCGTGGTGCAGCCCCTCGCCACGGATGATCCATCCCATGTGCGCCCAGTAGGTGCCCTCACGCGGCGTGTGCGGGTCGCCTTCCTTGTCCGAGCGCTGATGGTGGATGCGGTGCGTGGCCACCCAGAAGATCGGTCCGCCCTCGAGCGCGAGCGTGCCGCAGATCGTGAGAAAGTACTCGATGAACTTGGTCGTCCTGTAGCTGCGGTGCGTGAGCAACCGGTGATACGACATGCCGATGCCGAGCATCCCGCCCGCGTAGTAGAGAATGAGTGCCGCGAGCATCGCGCCGTAGTCGATATAGAAGAGTGCGGCTACAGCGCCGATATGAAAGCCGGTCATCGCGATGGCCGTAATCCAGTTCAGGCCATGCTGATGTTTGCGCCCATACATAAGCATCGGTGTCGCCATTGACGTGGAAGGTCCTCCTGCTTGTGCCCTCAGAGAAGTCGCCAAACCATAACAGGGCCGCAGCCGGCCGACTGTAATAGTTCTGTACGAAGAGATAAGCTCAATCGGATCAATGGGTTCAAAGAATGTCTTCGCGTTGGCTTTTCACGCCGATTACGGCTGCCGACACTCCGGCGCGTGTTGCACCGCCGATTGGGACGTGCCGGTTGAACTTCCGGTTTATCGGTCTCTCAGCGACGCGCTGGTAGGGGGCCGCTT
>DATMDI010000306.1:0-3815 GCA_035557875.1 Vicinamibacterales bacterium | reverse complement strand
GAGGCGGAGGCTGACGGCGCCTGCGCGTAGGCGGTGGCACCGGCCAGCAAGGCCGCACAGGCGAGCACGAGGGGCGTGCGAATCATGATCTCTCCATCTGCCGCGCCAGCGGCCCAAGGGGCAGGCTCATTCTCCCCCGGGCAGGTAATTCCTCAGACGTTCGAAGCCCCGGAAGAGTTGCGAACCGTCCAGGCCACTAGAATGGTCCCGGAGGCATCGTGGAAGTTTCGCACGTCAACCGGCGGCTCAAAGCCGCCATGGAACAGGCCCGGGCGCGCGTCCAGTCCCGGCGCCAGCGCACGGCCGAGGCGGAACGGGACTTCGCTGCCTTTCTCGAGCAGGTCGCAACGCCGGTCACCCGGCAGATGGCCAATGCGCTCAAAGTGGCTGGACTGGCCTTTACCGTCGCGACGCCGGGCGGCGGCGTCCGGCTGTCGGCGGACCGCGGGCGCGACGACTTCATCGAGTTCGGCCTCGACAGCTCGGGTGACGAGCCTCAAATCGTGGGCCACGTGCGCTTGACCCGCGGGTCGCGCACCACCGACGAGACGCTGCCGGTGAAGGCCGGAGCCGCACCTGGCGACATCACCGAGGACGATGTACTCGAGTTTCTGCTCCGCGCCTTGGAGCCCTGGCTCGCTTAGGGCGGGTGAGGCGGGTAGGGCGATCTGACCGCGCGAAGCGCGGCCCCACACGCCTCACCCGCCTACTGTGCTCTTAGGAGGAGCACCGGCACCTTCACGAAGTGCCGGACCTTGCTGACAGTCGTACCGCGAACCAGGTCGTTGAGAAAGCGGTGGCCGTGGGTGGACATCGCCAGCAGGTCGGCCTTGCGCTCCTCGACGAGGCGAATGAGCTCGTTGGCGGGATCGCCCATCGCCAGCTCGGTGGACACCTTCAATCCGGGGAGGCTGGCCACGAGCCCCTCGAGGTAGGCGCGGTCGGCGCGGATCTCCTCCGACTCGCGCAGCTGCAGGTCGTTGAAGTGCCGCGCCGCCCAGCCGTCGGCGACGTGCACCAGCAGCACCTCGGCGCCGGTCAGAGCCGCGAGCTGGCGAACGTGCTCGAGGATCGTGCGATCGGCCGGTGAGTTCTCAACCGCGACGAGAATTCGTCGGTACATGGCGCGACGTCATCCAAAGAACGTCTGGTACAAGAGCCAGACGTTCAGCGCCGCAATGATAACCGCCACGAGCCAGGCCAGCGCTCGCATCCACACCGGCGCGACGAATGGTCCCATCTTGTGCCGATCGGCGGTGAAGCTCACGAGCGGGAAGACCGCGAACGGCAGCTGCAGGCTCAGGATCACCTGGCTGAGGATGAGGAGCGAGCCGGCGCCGCGCTCGCCGTACAGCATCACCACGACGATGGCGGGCACGATGGCGACGAGCCGCGTAATCAGCCGCCGGAGCCACGGGCGCAGGCGGATGTTGACGAAGCCCTCCATCACGATCTGCCCGGCCAGCGTGCCGGTGAGGGTCGCGTTCTGCCCGGCAAAGAGCAGCGCCACCGCGAAGAGGGTGCTCGCCGCGCCCGCGCCGAGCAGCGGCGACAGCAGCTTGTAGGCGTCGGAGATGTCGGCCACTTCCTCGTAGCCCGTGCCGTGGAACACCGCGGCCGCCACGATGAGGATGGCGGCGTTGATGAACAGCGCCGACATCAGCGCGATCGACGAATCGATCGACGCAAAACGAATCGCCTCGAGCTTGCTGCCTTGGGTGTCGACGTACTTGCGCGTCTGCACGATCGACGAGTGCAGATACAGGTTGTGCGGCATCACGGTGGCGCCGAGGATGCCGACCGCGATGTAGAGCATGTTCGTGTCCGACAGGATCTGGGTGGTCGGGACGAAGCCCGCGGCGACGGCGGTCAGATCCGGCTTCGCCAGCCACAACTCCACGGCGAAGCAGGCGGCGATGCCGACGATGAGCGCGACGACCAGCGCCTCGACGTAGCGGAACCCCTTGTTCTGCAGGTAGAGCACGATGAGCACGTCGAGCGCCGTGAGGCAGACGCCCCAGATGAGCGGGAGGCCGAACAGCAGGTTGAGCGCGATCGCGGCGCCGATCACTTCGGCGAGGTCGCACGCCGCGATGGCGATCTCGCACAGCACCCAGAGCACGAGCGTGGTGGGCCTGGAGTAGCTATCGCGGCACGCCTGCGCGAGGTCGCGGCCGCTGCCGATGCCGAGGCGCACCGCGAGCGCCTGCAGCAGGATGGCCATCAGGTTGGACAGCAGGATGACGCTCAGCAGGGCGTAGCCGTACCGGGCGCCGCCCGCGAGGTCCGTAGCCCAGTTGCCCGGGTCCATGTAGCCCACGGCCACCAGATAGCCGGGGCCCGCAAAGGCCAGCAGCTTGCGCCAGAAGCCGGCGTCGGTCGGCACCGCGACGGTGCCGTGGACTTCCCGGAGGCTCTTTGCGAGCGGGGCGCTGCGCCACCCCGTCTTGGCTTTGGGAGGAGCGCCCGTTTCGCCGGAGACCTCGGAGTCGAGGGACATTTTGATGAGTCAAAATTAGTTTGTTTTGAACTCAAAAGTCAAGTTACACTCCCTTCCAAATGCTCCCCTCGAGCACCGTCGAAAACTACCTGAAGGCCATTTACCAAGGCGCCAGCACCCTGACGCCACCTCAGCGGCTCCTGCCGATGGGCCAGCTCGCGGCGGCGCTCGGCGTCGTCCCGGGCACGGCCACCACGATGGTCAAGGCGCTCGCGGAATCCGGGATGGTCGAATACGAGCCGTATTCCGGCGTGGCGCTCACACCCGCTGGACGCAAGCTCGCCGCGCTGGTGCTGCGCCGCCACCGTCTCGTGGAGCTGTTCCTGGTCCGCGTCATGGGCTACGCCTGGGACGAGGTCCACGAGGAAGCCGAACAGCTCGAACACGTCGTCTCCGATCGCCTGATCGACCGGATGGACGAGATGCTCGGACGGCCCGAGGTCGATCCCCACGGCGACCCGATCCCCACCGCCGACGGCCAGGTGAAGACGCAGGAGGCGCAGAGCCTGATGACGTGCCCGATCGGCGCGCCGGTCACGGTGACACGCGTGGTCGATCAGGACGGCTCGTTCCTGCGGTTTCTCGAGCGCCACCACCTCAAACCCGGCGCCGCGATCCAGGTGGAGGAACGCGACGCCTCGGCCGACAGCGTGCGGCTGCGCGGCGAGGGGGACCGCCTGATCACGATCGGGACGCGGGCGGCATCGAAGCTCCTGGTCCAGATCGCCCGCGCCACGCTCCTCCTGCTCCTCACGGCCATGCCGTCGCTGGCTCAGGACACCGCGCCGGCGGCCGCGCGGCCGCGGACCAGTCTCTCGGGCTACATGGACTTCCACTACAACAAGCCCGAGTTCAACGACGGCGTCCTCGACTTCCACCGCTTCGTCCTGCTGGTCACGCACTCGTTCAGCGATCGCATCCGCTTCGTCAGCGAAGTCGAAATCGAGCACGCGCTGGTCGAGGGCGGCGAAGAGCACGGCGAGCTGGAGCTGGAGCAGGCCTACGTGGACTTCCTGCTGCACCGCGGGTTCAACCTACGGGCCGGGATGATGCTGATGCCGGTCGGGATCATCAACGAGCGCCACGAGCCGCCGGTGTACTACGGCGTCGAGCGCCCGTTCGTGGACACCTTCATCATCCCGACGACGTGGTTCGATGTGGGCGCCGGTGTGTTCGGCGATTTCGGACACGGCTGGCGCTATCGCGCATACGTGATGCCGCCGCTCGACGCCAACGCGTTCACGGCCGAGGAAGGCCTGGCGGATTCCTCGCAGCAAGGCTCGCGCTCCGTCGTGCGCCACTGGGCCGGGACAGG
>DATMDI010000305.1:0-2585 GCA_035557875.1 Vicinamibacterales bacterium | reverse complement strand
GTCCGCCACGCCCGGGATGACCGGCGCCGACCTCGCCAATCTCGTGAACGAGGCGGCGCTGCTCGCCGCGCGCCGGATGCAGGTCGAAGTCCGTCACCGCGATCTGCTCGACGCGCTGGAGAAGGTGCAGCTGGGCACGGCACGCAACGTCGTCATCCCGGAGGAAGAGCGCCGGCGCACGGCATATCACGAGGCCGGCCACGCGTTGCTCGGCATGCTCCAGCCTGGAGCCGACCCGGTGCGCAAGGTGTCGATCATTCCGCGCGGGCGCGCCCTCGGCGTCACGCTCTCCACGCCGGAAGCCGACCGCTACGGCTTCGATGCCAACTATCTGCGCGGGCGCATCATCGGCGCGCTGGGCGGGATGGCCGCCGAGAAGGAAGTGTTCGATCTGGTCACGACCGGCGCCGAAAGCGACCTCGAAATGGTGACGCGGATCGCGCGCTCGATGGTCGGCCGCTGGGGCATGTCGGAGCGCATCGGCACGCTGTCGGTGCTGCCGGCCGAAGGCGATCCGCGGATGGCCGGCGTGTCGGAGGGTCTCCTCGACGCCGTGGACGAGGAAGTGCGCCGGATCACCGATGAGTGCTACCAGGAAGCCAGGCGGCTGCTCCGGGAGCATCGCCGTCAGCTCGATGCGATCGTCGTGCAGCTCCTGGAGCACGAGAGCCTGGACGAGCCCGAGATTTACGCGGCCGCGGGCATCGCGCGTTCGCCTGCGACGCCGGTGCCCGCCCCGGTTCCGGCTTCGGTGCCGTAGATGTGGGGGACGCCTTCAGGCGGCCCAGGGGTCGGCTAGAGCCGGCCCCCACGTCAATTCTGCAGGGGCAGCGGCCTCAGTGGGTCATCGCGTAGAGGACGACGTTGATCGCCACGCGATAGCCGTCGACCGAGAACTGGCGGAAGTAGTTCGGGTCTTCCCCTTCGCGCTCCCACGAGTCGCTGACATCAGTGTTGTGGGTCATGAAGACCATGACTCGCCCCTGCCGATCGGCGATGGCGCGCACGTGCACCTCGGCGCTGTCGGCGCCGCGCTCCGAGGTGCGGCCGGCGAGGAAGGTACCGATGCCGGGAATCTGCGGCACGCCCTGGAGGTCGAACATGGTGTGGTAGATCGGGTGGTCGGCCGGCACGTCCACAATCGGATAGTCGGCTTCGGGAAAGACTTTGCGGATCTCGTTCTCCCAGACCTGCCAGGCGTACGACCCCCAGAAGTCGTCCACCCAGAGAAAGCCGCCCTTCAGGAGATAGGCCCGGAGCCGGGCCGCATCCTCCTCGCTGAAGTACAGACGTCCGACCTCCTGCATCAGGATCACGGGACAGCGGTAGAGCTCGTCGTCGGTGAGCCGCACGATCAGATGGTTGGGCTCGCCCGCGGGGTTGAAGCTGACGCGGATTTTGGTCAGCTCGGAGAGCCGGATCGAGAGATCGATGTCGGCGAGCGGGTAATCGGTGAGCCAACTCCCGCCGTCACCCCGCGGATTCATGCGATAGACGGCGCGGCAATAGTGAAATCGTCCGTCGAAGCTGTCCGGCCGCGCCAGGTGCGCGTCGATGCCGCTGTCGGCGCGGCGGAACTGCGCCGCGGCGACACCGGCGGCGCCGAGTGCGAACGACAGCACCACGGTCAGGACGCGGAGCGTCATCGCGTCGAGATTACCGCGTTCCGGACCGTCTTGAACCAGTTTCACCGCGCCTCGTATTCCAGCTTTGCAGCGCACCGTCGGAGCGCGAGTGCCTTCCCCGACGCGCCGCCCTTCAGGTAGGCTGGGTGCGCGCGTGACATCCGGTCGATTGCCGCGTCGGGTCTGGCTGGCGGCCGCGGGCGTTTTCGCGCTCGCCGTCGTCGTGCGCTTTCTCGACACTCGCGGCCTCCCGAACGATCATTTTCTCTACCTGGCACCGGCCCAGCAGATGGTCACGACCGGCGAGTGGCCCTCGCGCGACTTCGTCGACCCTGGGACGCCCGCGATGTATGTCGTGTCGGCGCTCGCGCAGCGCCTGCTCGGGCCGCCGCTCTTCGCCGAAGCGTGGCTCGTCGCGATCGCCTTCGCGCTCTCCGCGGCCTTGACCGTCGCAGCCGCGTTTCGGCTCTCGAATCGCCTGTGGCTGGCGATGGCGGTGGCAGTGGCGCAGATCGCGCTGTTTCCACGCTCGTATCACTATCCGAAGTACCTGGTCTATGCGTGGCTCGCGCTGGCCTTGATCGCCTACCTGCACGCGCCGACGCGACGGAGAGCGGCGCACCTGGCGCTCGTTGTGGTGGTGGGCTTTCTGTTTCGGCATGACCACGGTGTGTACGCCGGCGTAGCGGTTGCAATCGCGGTGCTGCTCGCCGGGCCCTGGGACCGGGCCGCCGTGCAGCGTGTTGGCACGGTGGCCGGCTTCGCGCTGGCGTTCGTGGCGCCGTACCTCGCGTTCGTGTCGTCGACAACCGGGCTGATTCGCCACGTGTCGGGGGGCGTCGCCTACAGTGCCGCTGAGTCGGCGCGGACCAGTCTCGGCGTGCCCATCCTGCCGTGGCACGAACTGCTGACCGCGGACGGCAGGCTGATCGGCTACTTCTATCTGCTGCACCTGTTGCC
>DATMDI010000304.1:0-4078 GCA_035557875.1 Vicinamibacterales bacterium | reverse complement strand
GACCCGAAGGCGGCGTGTGGCCGGATCGCGCGGCACGGCGGGATGCTCGTGCACCGCGTAGACACGGATGCCGGCATCGCGCCGCACCACGCGCAGCAGCCCGCGATAGTGCATCTGGTCCAGCAGGTGGGTGGTTGCGCTGGACGAGCCGCCCCAGTAGTTGGTGACGCTCCCCAGCGCGAAGTGCTCGTCGACCTCGCGGGGATGCACCTCGCCGCGGCCGCGCACGAAGTCGAGCAGGGTGCGCACCTGGCGCCCGCGCGCCGCCGACCACGGCGTCGGTCCGCCGCGCGGGTGCATCAGAGCCGACACCGCTCCGGTGACGAAGCCGTAGTTGACGAAGAAGTCCTCGTGCGCGTCGAGCGAGGCGTACTGACGCTCGAGATCGCCGGCGCGGTAGCCTTCAACCCGATGGCGGAGCGTGAGGTCCTGGGCACGCGCGGGCGCGCGGATCGGGTCGGCCTGCACGAACCCGAGACGATCGAGCGCCTGCTGCAGCGTGCCCGGAGAAAACAAGGTGCGCGCCACCGCGTAGCGGCGCAGATCGTCGAGGGTCACCCCTGACAATGTATCAGCCCAGCCTGACGGGGTTCGAGTCCCGTCCACCTGGCCACTGTGTCAGCACCCGCTGACCGTAGCGCACGAGATCAACAGGTCAAGGATGTCGTAGACTCGAACGCGATGCGGATCTCGTCTCGTTCCTCTGTCGCAGGCTCCAGACCTGTTGTCACGATGACTCTGGTCAGCCTGCTGGCCATGAGCCCGATCGCCTGGCAGCGTCCGCCCGAGCCTGAGCCCGAGTCGGAGCCGCCCCGCTCGCTCGAGACGCTCGCGATCCAGGTGCTGCTCGATCAACTGCAGTTCTCGCCGGGCGAAATCGACGGGAGGGAGGGGCTCAACACGCTGAACGCCATCGATGCGTTCGAGCGTGAGCGGGGACGGCGCGTCAGGGACCTGCTGACCGCTTCCGTCGCTCCGGCAACCGTCTCGTACACCATCACGGCCGCCGACCTGCGCACGCCGATCGTGTCCGCGATCCCCCCGGACATGATGGCGAAATCCAAGCTCACACGGCTCGACTACACGTCGCACCTCGAAATGTTCGGCGAAAGGTTCCATTCCTCGCCGGAGCTGCTGAAATGGCTGAATCCAGGGCTGAAGATTGCCGCCGGCGCTCGATTGATCGTGCCGAACGTGCGGGCCGCCCGCGCCGCCGCACCACCACGCGACATCGTCGTCAGAGTGGCGGAACACGAGGCGGCGCTGACGGTCATCGACCGGACGGGCAAGATGATCTTCTATGCGCCGGCCACCACCGGCAGCGGCGAAGACCCGTTGCCGATCGGGTCCTGGAAGATCACGGCCGTGTCGCACAATCCGACGTTCCAGTACAACCCGAAGCTCTGGTGGGACGCGGACGCGTCGCACAAGCCGGCCCTGATTCCGCCCGGGCCGAATGGCCCCGTCGGAGTGGTGTGGATCGACCTCGACAAACCGCACTACGGCATTCACGGAACGCCCGTACCCGGCTCCGTGGGCTACACCGTCTCGCACGGCTGCGTGCGGCTGACAAACTGGGACGCGTTGCGACTGGCCGGCATGGTGCGCGCCGGCACGAAGGTAAAATTCGTGCCGTGACACGCGTCCTCGCGGCGAACGATCAGACGGTCGCCGCGTGGGACGCCCGCACGGCGAACCGGGTTCAGCCCTGACCGTCGCGCCAGACGCGGAGCACGGTGGAGTGGCTCACGCCCACGTGCCTGGCGAGAGCGCGCGCGGTCCAGCGCTCGCGGTCGCCGGGCGGACTGGCCATGGCGGCGTTGATGGCCGCGACGGCGCCGGCGCTGCGCCCCTTCGGACGGCCGCGCCCGGGCCGATCGTGCTGCAAGGTCGCCGGACCGCCCTCGGCGAACCGGCGCCGCCAGATCGCAACGGTCCGGCGGCTCACGCCCAGCTTGGCGGCCACCGCCGCCTGCGACAGGCCGTCCGCCAGCAGCAGGATGATGCCGCTCCGGCGTTTGAGCCGCGTCTGTGGCGCCGTCTTGACCCTGGGAAATGGCCTCGAGAGAGAGGCTAATCGGTCGCGGGGGATTCAGCGGCAGGGCGGGACATTTCGCGGCGCAGCCAGGCGCGCGACATCTGCCACTCGCGCTTGATCGTGCGCTCGGACACGCCGATCAGGGCGGCCGTCTCCTCGACCGACAGTCCGCCGAAGAAGCGCAGCTCGACGATCTGGCCCTGGCGGGCGTCGAGCGCAGCCAGCCTCGACAGCGCGTCGTCGAGCACGACCAGATCGACCTCCTCCGCCGCCGCTTGCGGCAGGGCGTCGAGATCGTTCACGGTGACCAGCGTCGCGCCATGCCCCCGCTTGTGCGCGTTTCGGCCCCGGGCGTGATCGACCAGCACGCGACGCATCGCGCTCGCCGCCACGCCGAGGAAGTGCGCCCGGTTCTCGAACCGGCCCTGATTTCCGGCAAGACGCAGAAACGCTTCGTGAACCAGCGCGGTCGGCTGCAGGGTGTGGTTGGCGCGCTCGGCGCGCATGGCGCCTTCGGCGAGACGCCGCAGTTCGCGATAGAGCACGTCGAACAGGGTCGCGCGCGCGACGGCGTCGCCCGACGACGCCTGTGCCAGGAGCTGCGTGACCTCACCGCCGTCGGGCACTCTGACTCCTCACTCAGCAGCTCCCGAGCTTGAGCGTCACGCGCGACAGCTCGTTGGGCGCCGCACAGGCGGTGGCGTCCGGTGCGCCCTGCCGGTCCAGCAGGCTCAGACGCCACGCCGTGCAGGCGCCCGGGGCCTCGGCCGCGGCCAGCACGTCGCCGAGCGTTTCGCCGACGCGTGCCGCATCGCATCTCGCCCGGACGTTGTGGGTGTCCTGCCCGATGAAGCCACGGTGCGCCGTGAGCGCCTTTCGGTACAGGTCGAGCGCCTCGGTCACGCTGCCGTCCTTGCGCAGGGCGTCAGCCAGGTTCTCGCGGCTGATCGCGACCGTACGCCCGGCATTGACGTCGGTGGGATCGGCGCCGGCCAGCCCCTCGAAGACGGCCAGTGCCTCGCGGTATTCCGACACGGCCGCGCTCGCGCCCGACTGCGCCAGATGTACGTTGCCCAGCTTTTCGTGCGCGATGCCGAGGTCGCGCTGGATGTCGCGATGCGTCGGCTGCCGCGCGGCGAGGTCGCGGCGAATCCCGAACGACTCCTGATAGGCCGCGGCCGCGTCGGCCCACTGTCTGGCGTCTTCGTGCATCGTGCCGATACGCTCGAGCGCGAGACCCAGATAGCGGCGGATGGCCACGTCGCCGTGAGCGTCCTGATCGAGCCGGCGGAAGGTCTCGAGCGCCTTCTTATAGGCGATGTTGGCGGTCCCAGAGCGTCCGAGGTTCTCGAAGTTGGGATTGCCAAGGAGGTCGCCCAGTTTGATGGCGGCGACGCCGACCGCCACGCGGTCCTCGCGCGTGGCGCCTTCCCGGGCCGCCACCTGGGCATAGAGCGTTTCCGACGCCTCGGCATCGGCGAGCGCCTTGGCCTTGTCGCCGGTGAGTGCCAGCACGTCGCCACGCTGGCGGTAGGCTGACGCGAGCGTACGCAGTGCGTCGGCGTCGCCAGGCGACTCCGCCCGCACCGCCTCGGCCAGCGTGATGGCGCGCCGATAGCTGGCAATCGCTCCCGTGGGGTCGCCGACGTTGGCGCGGTTCGGATTGCCCTGCACGTCGCCGACGCGGATGAAGGCCCGGGCCAGTTCGCGCTGCAGACCCGCATCGCCCGCCGATTCGCGGGCGAGACTGTCGAGATACTGCACGGCCCGCTGCACGATCAGCTGCCGCGCCGGGGTCGTGCCGGGCACGTTGTCGATGGCGTCGTGAACGTCGAAGATCAACGACCCGGCGAGCGCGCGCACGTCGTTGAAGCGCCGCTCGGCGCGGCGCCGCGCGTCGGCGGCAATCGCCGCCTGCCACAGCACGGTCACGACACCGGCCACGACGAGCACGGCGACCGCCGCGGCCAGCGCAATCGCGCCACGGTGGCGCCGCACGAAGAGCCTCGCGGCGTAGCCGGTGGGACGGCCGCGGGCCTG
>DATMDI010000303.1:0-7539 GCA_035557875.1 Vicinamibacterales bacterium | reverse complement strand
AGCGTGTCGTTCGGCCGCGGCGCGCCCGCGGTAGACGACGTGAGCCTGCAGGTGGCGGCGGGCGAAACCCTGGGCGTCGTCGGCGAATCGGGCAGCGGCAAGTCGGTGACCGCCTTCTCGATCCTGCGGCTGCTGCAGCCGCCGGGACGCGTGACCGGCGGCGCGGTGCGGTTCGAGGGCCGCGATCTGCTGACCCTCAGCGAAGCCCAGATGCGCGAGGTGCGGGGCGCGCGCATCTCGCTCATCTTCCAGGAGCCGATGACGGCACTCAACCCGGTGATGCGCGTCGGCGATCAGATTGCCGAAGCGCTGACGGTGCACGGCCGCTCGAAGGCCGAGGCGAACGCGCGCGCCGTCGAGCTGCTCGACGCCGTGAAGATTCCGGATGCGGCACGCCGTGCGCGCGACTACCCGCACCAGCTGTCCGGCGGCATGCGCCAGCGCGCCATGATCGCGATCGCACTCGCCTGCCATCCCCCGCTGGTGATCGCCGACGAGCCGACGACCGCGCTCGACGTGACGATTCAGGCGCAGGTGCTCGACCTGCTGCGCGAGCTGAGAGCGCGGTTCAACCTGGCACTCCTGCTGATCACCCACGATTTCGGCGTGATCGCCGAGATGGCAGACCGGGTGGTGGTGATGCATCGCGGACGTCTCGTCGAGGAAGGGCCCGTACGGCAGATCCTGCGCGCGCCAGCCCACCCCTACACGCAGAGCCTGCTTGCCGCCGTCCCGGGCATGCGCCCGGCGAGCGATCGGACCGGCCGCTGATGGGGCTGCTCGATGTCACCGGCCTGACCAAGCAGTTCGTACGCAAGCCGGGCCTCTTCGGACGGACGTCGGTGGTACACGCGGTGCAGGACGTCACGTTCTCGATCGACGAAGGAGAGATGTTCGGCCTGGTCGGCGAGTCGGGCAGCGGCAAGAGCACGACCGGCCGCTGCATCCTGCGGCTCATCGAGCCGACGTCGGGCGAGGTGCGGTTCAGGGGCGAGAACGTGCTGGCGTTCTCGCGCGAGCGGATGCGCCGCGCCCGCCGCGACATGCAGATCGTCTTTCAGGACCCCTATTCGTCGCTCAACCCGCGCATGCGCGTGCGCGACATCGTCGAGGAGCCGCTGGTCATCCATCAGCTCGGAGGGCGCAACGAACGACGGGCGCGGGTGGCCGAGCTGTTCGAGCTGGTCGGTCTCGAGCCTGCGCACCTCGAACGCTATCCTCACGAGTTCAGCGGCGGACAGCGCCAGCGCATCGGCATCGCCCGCGCACTGGCGCTCAACCCGGCGCTGGTGATCGCGGACGAGGCCGTCTCGGCGCTCGACGTGTCGATTCAAGCGCAGGTGGTGGCGCTGCTGCTGGATCTGCAGGCGCGGCTCAAGCTGACATATCTCTTCATCGCCCACGATCTGCGCCTGGTGGAACACATCTGCAGCCGGGTGGCGGTGATGTACCGCGGCCGGATCGTCGAAATGGGCGCCACGAGCGCGATCTTCGCCAGCCCGACCCACCCGTACACGCGCGCCCTGCTCAGCGCGATTCCGGTGCTGGACCCCGACGCGCCGCGCACGCGCATCGAGCTCGACCCGTCGTCGTTCGACGCCGCCGCCCCGCTGCGCGAGATCGGCACGGGGCATCTCGCCGCAGTCTAGGGTCTACGATCCGGGGCCTGTGCCCCATCCAGACTTCGGCTGGCCGTTGCCGCGGAAGAAGGCGTGGATGTGGCGGATCATGCCGTCCTGCACCTTGAACGCTTCCATCACGACCGACGGGTTGTTGTTGGGAAATTCCTTGGGGGCCATGAAGTTGCCGGCCGCGATCACGACGCCGTGGTCGACGTCGGCGACGTAGAAGCGCCGGTTCTCGACGTTCCACCACACCGAGCGGATCTGGAACTCGCCGCCGCAGCTCCCCGCGGTGCGCGGCGCATTGACGGTGAACACGCCCAGCTCGATGCGCTGGCACTCCGGGTGCCACGGCACCTGGCGGTAGTCGATGCGGTGCGACACGGCGTCGAAGTAGCGGTTCGCGACGTCGAAGAGCTGCTCGCGCGTGGAGCGCTCGCTCTCGAGCAGGACGGTGTCGAAGATGCGATCGGGAAGCGTCTGTGACGACGGCGGCGCGCCGAACCCGTTCGGCGGCGGCTCGTAGGCGATTTCTTCGACCTCGGTGATCCGCCGCGCCTCCACTCTCAGACGGGCCACGTAGTACCACCACTTGGGTGTTTCGGCGGGCGCCGGGCCGCCCGGCTGCGCCGGCCGCGTGGACATGGTGACGACGCCGTAGAGAATCGCGGCGCCCGTCACCGGGTCGACGAAGACCTGCCGGTAGGGCAGCCGCCGGGCAGGCCCCCAGGCGTCGCCCTTGCCGAGCGCCGTCTCGGTGCCGTTGTTGGTGACGCGTACCTTGGGCGAGAGCGCCAGCTTCGAGACGTCGTTGTCGGTGATCGCCTCGGTGTATTCGAACATCACCTGCAGCAGGCATCGCCGGTCGCAAGCGGCCGCACCGCGCGGAGCCTGGGCCGAGATCCCGATCGCCGATGCCGCCGCGGCGGCCGCCAGCACGAAACCCAATCTGCGCATCCGCGTGTCTCCTCGGCGGGAGATCCTATCAGCGGAGACAGGCCTCTAGCGCGGGGGGGAGTCGATGACGCGCCGAAGCCGCCGGATCTTTGCCGGATCGAGGGTGGCCGTCGTGTTGGTGGCGAGGAGCACCAGGCCGGGATACGCCTCGATGCGCGCCAGCAGCGCGCTCATGTCGAGATTGGCATAGCGATCGTGCGCGTCTTTGACAGCGGTGCGCCGCCCCAGCAGGGCGTCGGCCTCGTCCATCAGCAGCACGGCGTCCGCGCGCTCGGCGTCCTTGAAGACGGCGTCGAGATGCTTCTCGGTCTCGCCAAGGTACGTGCTGACCACCGCCTCGAGATCCACGCGAACCACGCTGGCGCCGAGCGAGGCCGCGAGCCCTTCGGCGGCGCGCATCGCCGGTGCGCCGGCGGCCCCCGCCAGCAGCACGGCTCCGGCACGACTGGCCTCGAGCTCGGAGGCAAGGTTCTCGATCGTGGCTCGTGGCGCCGCCGTCATGAGGTCGGCGGCGGGCTGTGGCGGGATTCGCGCGCCGACGGGTCGTCGGATGTCGGACATAGGCACCTCAGGCCGTGCGGCCGGCCGTGACGAAAAAGGTGCGCGGCAGGCCGGGCACCGCGCGGGGCGCGGTGGGAAACGGCCACCGGCCGTAGCTAGCCTCGGGATCGCCGGGCTGAACCACCGTCGCGCTCCAGCCGTGCGCCGAGAAGAACGATTCGGGGCTTTCGATTCCGAACTGCCACGGGCTGCCCGCCTCGCGCAGCGCGGTCATGTAGCGAGCCATGTACGGCGACGTGAGCACCTCGGGATTCACCGCGTCGAGGCCCAGCCAGCTCCCCGGTGCCGCAAGCTCGCTGACCGCCGTGAGCAGGGCCAGCGCCTCGGCCTCGCGCAGGTACATCAGCAGACCTTCGACGAGGAACGCCGCGGGTTTGGATGGTTCGAACCCGGCCGCGGCCAGAGCCGCGGCCCACGGCCGCGCCAGGTCTGCCCGCACGATGTGGCGCTCGCACGATGGCGAGGCGCCGTGACGTCCGAGCACCGCTTCCTTGTGATCGAAGATCTCGTCGCGATCGACCTCGAACACCCTGACCCCGGACGGCCAGGGAATGCGGAACGCGCGCGTGTCCATGCCGGCCGCCAGGATCACGACCTGGCGCAGCGTGCGCGACCGCACCGCCTGCACGAGCGCGTCGTCGAGGAACTTCGTGCGAATGGACAGATACAGGTCCGGACCATCACCCTGGGCGCCCATGGCCGCGTGCATCAGCCGTTGCAGCTCGAAACCGGCCTCGCCCGACAGCTCACGCGCCCACGGATCGCTGAACAGCGGCAGCGCCAACTCGCTTTCCTTGGCACGGCTGGCGGCAATCCACCGTGCCGTGTTGCCGACTCCGCTCATCGCGCCCTCGGGCCGGGCCGCGGCTTCTGGCGTGTAGCGCGTCGGCAGCAGCCCGCGCAGTTCCTCGGTGAGCGCGTGCACCAGGTCGGGCCGTCCGTGGAACGCGGCCGGTGTGCTCTGGAAGAGCGCGGCCCGCCAGGTGCCGCCAGCCTGAACCGCCACCAGGCTGTGGATGGTGTTGAGCAGCGGGTTCACGTCGCGGGCGCCCTCGGGCACCATGCCGGCGACCGCACGCACGAGGCTCACGGCCGGCGCGAGCGTGCGCACGTCGCGGACCGTGCCGATGTACGCCGGTGTGGTGTGGCTGACGAAGATCGGCGCGAGATGCGATTCCACGGCCGGAGGACCGCCGTCCACCTGGCTGCCGTCGAACCCGACCATGGAGCCGTCATGCGTGAAGAATGCGGCCATGCCGGCCGCGTCGCGCCGGTTCCAGGCGTCGAGGAGATCGCGATAGAGGCGCACGGGACCGGGCGCCTCGGGACCACTCTGCTGTGTTGTCACCAACGCCTCGCCGCCCGGCCGGAAGCCGGGCAATCAAGCACTGGCGGGGCGGATCAGGCGGCGCGCCGCACGTCCTTCTCGACCTGTCCGTCCCGCACCGAAATGGTGCGATGCGCGAAGGCCGCGATGTCGGCCTCGTGCGTCACGAGGACGATCGTATTCCCGGACTCGTGCAGTTTGGCAAACAGCGCCATGATCTCGGCGCCGGTCTTGGAGTCGAGATTACCCGTCGGCTCATCCGCGAGCAGGATGGAGGGGTTGTTCACCAGCGCGCGCGCGATGGCCACGCGCTGCCGCTGCCCACCCGACAGCTCGTTGGGCTTGTGGGCCATGCGGGAGGTGAGCTCGACGCGTTCCAGCGCGTCCTTCGCCTGCTTCTGCCGGTCTCTCGACGGGATGCCGGCGTAGACGAGCGGGAGCTCGACGTTCTGGAGCGCCGAGGCGCGCGGCAGCAGGTTGAACGTCTGGAACACGAACCCGATTTCCTGGTTGCGGATGCGGGCCAGTTCGTTGTCGTTCATCTCGCTGACCTGCTTGTCGTTCAGCAGGTAGCTGCCCTTCGACGGGGTGTCGAGGCAGCCAATCAGGTTCATCAGCGTGGACTTGCCCGACCCCGAGGGCCCCATGATCGCCACGTATTCGCCGCGTTCGATCTGGATGGAAACCCCGCGCAGCGCGTGGATCTCCTCCTCTCCCATTACGTAGGTCTTCCAGAGGTCCCTGGTTTCAATCAGCGCCATCGGATTCTCTTACGCGGAGCCCATAGGGCGGGTTCCCTCGGACGTGGGGGCCGGCTTCAGCCGGCCCTGGGCCGCCTGAAGGCGGCCCCTACGACTGTTAATGCTCGTCCTCGTACTGCTCTTTCAGCTTCGCCACCACCGAAGGGTCGGCCAGCGTCGTGGTGTCGCCGAGCGCCTTGCCCTCGGCGATATCCCGCAGCAGCCGGCGCATGATCTTGCCCGATCGGGTCTTGGGCAGGTCGGCGGTGAAAATGATGTCGTCCGGGCGGGCGATGGCGCCGATTTTCTGCACGACGTGCGCCTTCAGATCCGCGACCAGCGTCTCGCTCAGGGCCACGCCTTCCTTGAGCGTGACGAAGGCGGCGACCGCCTGGCCCTTCAGTTCGTGCGAACGGCCCACGACAGCGGCTTCGGCCACCTTCGGGTGATCCACGAGGGCGCTCTCGACCTCCATGGTGCCGATACGGTGCCCGGCGACGTTCAGCACGTCGTCCACGCGCCCGAGCAGCCAGAAAAATCCGTCCGCGTCCCGCTTGGCGCCGTCGCCGGTGAAATAGATGTCGGGCGTCCAGCGGCTCCAGTACTGCTGCACGTAGCGCTCCGGATCGCCGTAGATGCCGCGAAGCATCGCCGGCCACGGGCGTGTGAGCGTCAGCAGACCGCCGCCCGCGCCCTCGATCGAGTCGCCCTTGTCGGTCTTGATCTCGGCCTTGATGCCGGGGAACGGCCGCGTCGCCGATCCCGGCTTGGTCGATGTGATGCCGGGCAGCGGCGCAATCATGATCGCGCCCGTCTCGGTCTGCCACCACGTATCCACCACCGGGCAGCGCTCGCCGCCGATGAAGCGGTGATACCAGACCCACGCCTCCGGATTGATCGGCTCCCCGACCGATCCGAGCAAGCGCAGGGACGAGAGGTCGCGCTTGGCGGGCCAGTCGGTGCCCCACTTCATGAACGCCCGGATCGCCGTGGGGGCGGTGTAGAAGATCGTCACGCCGTGGCGCTCGACGATTTCCCAGAAGCGATCCTTCTGCGGCCAGTCGGGCGCACCCTCGTACATCACGACGGTGGCGCCGTTGGCGAGCGGGCCATAGACGACGTAGCTGTGACCGGTCACCCAGCCGATGTCGGCGGTGCACCAGTAGACGTCGTCCTCCTTCAGGTCGAACACCCATTTGGTCGTGGCATAGGTGCCGACCAGGTAGCCGCCGGTCGTGTGGACGATGCCCTTCGGCTTGCCCGTCGTGCCCGACGTGTAGAGCGTGTAGAGCATGTCCTCGGCGTCCATGCGCTCGGGCTCGCACGTGTAGGGCGCGTCCTGCATCAGCCGGTGGTACCAGTGATCGCGCCCCTCCTTGACGTGCACCGGCACCGGCGACCCGTGCAGCCGCTGGACGATGACCACGTTCTTGATCGACGGCGTCGCCTCGAGCGCGACGTCCGCCATCTGTTTGAGCGGTACCACCTGGCCCCGGCGCCAGCCGCCGTCGGCGGTGACGAGCAGCGTGGCCTGGGCGTCGTTGATGCGGTCGCGCAGCGACTCGGAGCTGAAGCCGCCGAATACGACAGAGTGCACGGCGCCGATACGGGCGCAGGCCAGCATTGCGATCGCCAGCTCCGGCACCAGCGGCAGGTAGAGCGCGACGCGATCGCCCCGTTTCACGCCCAGCGCCTTCAAAACGTTGGCGAACTGGCTCACCTGCCGGTAGAGGTCGAAATAGGTGAGCGTGCGCCGGTCGCCCGGCTCCCCTTCCCAGACGAGTGCGGCCTTGTTGCGCCGCGGGCCACGGATGTGGCGATCGACGCAGTTGACGCTGGCGTTCAGCGTGCCGCCGACGAACCACTTGGCATGCGGAGGCTTCCAGTCGAGCACCTGCGTCCAGGGCGTGAACCACTCCAGCTCGCGGGCGAAGCCCGCCCAGAAGCCTTCGGGATCAGCGTCCGCCCGGGCGTAGACGCTTTCGTCCGGCACGTTGGCCTGGCCGCGAAACGCGGCCGAGGGAGGAAAGCGGCGGTCTTCCTGCAGGAGGTCGGAGATTTCTACGGGTACGGTCGGATCAGCCATGAGCGTCGATCAGGATAACCGACCGCCGCACCGGAGCGGCCCGTCTTTAGACCGGCCGGCACGTCAGGGCGGGCCGAAGCCCGCCCTCTACATCGGAAGGGTTACTGCGGTGGCAGCGGTGGGACCCAATTGCCGCCGAGGGCGGGTGGCACGTCCTTACGGAAGTACATCGCGCCCAGCAGGCCGCCAAGCGCGGCGAACATCGAGCCGACGACCAACTGAAAGAAAAACAGGAGGATGTAGCCG
>DATMDI010000302.1:0-22239 GCA_035557875.1 Vicinamibacterales bacterium | reverse complement strand
TGTCGATCGGCGACGAGGCCGGCGTGACCCACGTGCCCGTGGACATGCGCGGGGCCACGGCGGCCGTGCCGGGCGTCGAAGGGCGTGCCCGTCCGGCGTTCGTGCTGGCCAACGGCGCAGGTCTCGGCTACGGCCTCTTCGTCCTCGACGACGCGAGCCGCGCCTATCTGCTCGATCACGTCGAGCGGCTGCCGGATCCGCTGCTGCGCGGCAGTGCGTGGGTGACCTTGTGGGACAACATGCTCGAGGGCGCGATCGCGCCCCCGGCGCTGCTCGACACCGCGCTCCGCGCGCTGCCGGCCGAGACCGACGAGCAGAACGTCCAGCGCATCCTCGGCTACGCGACCCGCGCCTACTGGCGCTACCTCGTGCCGGGCCAGCGCCAGGCCCGCGCCGCCAGGCTCGAAACCGTGTTCCGCGCCGGCCTTGCCGCCGCCGCGACGCAGAGCCAGAAGTCGGCGTGGTTCAGCGCCTATCGCGACACGGTGGTCACCCGCGACGGGCTGGAGTGGCTCGAACGGGTGTGGCGGCGCGAAGAGCGCGTACCCGGTCTCACGCTGGCGGAGCCCGACGAGATCACCCTGGCGATGGAGCTGGCCGTGCGCGAAGTGCCGCGGTGGCGCGAGATCCTCGAGACGCAGCTGGCGCGGACTCAGAACCCGGATCGTAAGGAGCGGCTGGCGTTCGTGATCCCGGCCCTGTCGGCGGATCCGGCCGAGCGCGAGCGCTCGTTCGAGCGTTTCCGCGTGCTCGAGAACCGCCGCCGCGAGGTGTGGGTCCAGGACAGCCTGCAGTACCTCAATCACCCGCTGCGTGCCGAACACGGCCAGAGATTCGTGGCACCGGCGCTCGAGCTGCTGCGGGAGATTCAGCGCACCGGAGACATCTTCTTCCCCACACGGTGGATGGAGCGGACGCTCTGGGGCCACAGCTCGCCGGAAGTGGCGGCGACCGTGCACGCGTTCCTGGCCCGCGAGAAGGACTATCCGCTGCGCCTGCGGTGGACGATCCTCAGCACCGCCGACGATCTCTTCCGCGCGTCAAGGGCTGGCGCTGCACGCCAGTAGGGCGGGTGGGGCGGGTAAGGCGGGTGAGGGCCGCGATGGTACACTCCCGCGTTCCCGCCAGTATTGAGGAGCCTACTCGTGAGCGAGACCGTTACCTACCCGCGTCCGGACGGCAAGACCTGTTCGGGCTATTACGTCGAACCGAAAGCTGGAGCCGGCGCGCCTGGCGTGGTCGTCATTCAGGAGTGGTGGGGTGTCAACGATCAGATTCGCGGCGTCGCCGATCGCCTGAGCGCGGCGGGCTACCGCGTGATCGTGCCGGATCTCTACCGCGGCAAGGTGAGTCTGGACGTGAGGGAAGCCGAGCACCTGATGGCAGGCCTCGACTTCGGCGATGCGGCAACGCAGGACATCCGTGGCGCGGTGCAATACCTCAAGCAGAGCAGCGGCAAGGCGGGCATCACCGGGTTCTGCATGGGCGGCGCGCTCACCGTGTTGAGCTCGGTCACCGCCCCCGAGGCCGACGCCACGGTGGTGTGGTACGGCGTGCCGCCGCTCGACTACGTGGATGCGTCCAAGATCCACATGCCGATGCAGGGGCACTTCGCCATCGAGGACGCGTTCTTTCCCATCGCGCAGGCCGACGCGCTCGACGAGAAGCTCACGGCCGCGAAGGTGCCGCACGAGTTCTTCCGCTACCACGCGCAGCACGCGTTCGCCAACGAGACGGCGGTGAACATGCCGATTGCGGTGCAGTACGACGCCACCGCGGCCGACACGGCATGGCAGCGCACGATGACGTTCTTCAAAACACACCTGGGGTAGTCGCAGGGGCCGGCTTTAGCCGGCCCAGGGCCGCCTGAAGGCGGCCCCCACGTACGAGACGAGGCCGGGAGGCGGCGCCGAAGCCCCGCCCTACGTACGAGGTCGATATGCCACGCGGGCCACTTCGCCGTACGGCACCGGTGCCACGGTGGCGCGAATGCTCGTCTGAACGTGCGGTTCCGAGGTCGGCTTCCGGCCAGCATCTTCTTCGCCCCAGACGATCGTGACTTCGGTGCCGGGCTCGCTGAGCGCCACGTCCACGCAGCCGAGCGACAGCATGGCGCGCTCGTTGAACGAGTAGGCGGTGTACGTCGAGAGGCCCGCTGTCGCTCCGTCCTTCACGACCCGGTCGAAGGGCAGCGTGGCGTAGTTGGCGAGCGGCAGGTCGACGTACTTGCCAATGGCGCCGTTCTGGAACAGGCCGCCCATCACCCGGGTGGCGTCGTCGCCGTTCCACACGAAGGTCACCTTCTTGCGTCTTGGCGCCGGCATGGCTTCGAGCGCCGCGCGGCCGACGAAGTCGTGATCGAACTTCACGATCGGTCCGTAGCCCAACTCGTGGGGCGTCAGGTAGTAGTCCTCGATGTTCGCTGACATGAAGCTGCCGCCGAGCGAGGCGGTGGCTTCGTAACTCGCCGCCTTCAGCCATTCGCGGTAGGGCTTCATGTCGTCGCCGGTGTAGACCGCGGGCACCGGCGACGGGATCCAGCCCGACTCGATCGTGCTGGTCGGATAGGTTCGCGCACCCACCTGACGGATGCCGAACGCCTTGCCCGCCTGCAGCAGCGCGTCGCGCACCTGATCGCCCTGTTCCCATGGCCCGAAGAGTTCCCAGCCCGGCTGCCCGACCATCCCGTGGCGCAGCGCCCGCACCTCGAGGCCGGCGATCGGGAACACGCCCATGTGGAAGAACCTGATGTCGGGCACCTGGCCACCGGTGACGGCCTCCATGACCTTGACGGCGTTGGGCCCCTGGATCTGGAAACGGAACACCCGGCGGCGGCCCTGGTTCTGCGCCGATCGTTCGTCGCGTTCGGCCTTCGCGTCGTACTTCCCGCTCTCGACGTGGTACTGCACCCAGTTGGCCACCGGCGGGCGCCCCACGATGTTGAACGACTCGTCGGCGAGGTAGAAGAGGATGGCATCGCCGATGACGTGGCCGCGCGGGTTACAGACCACGATCTGCTTGGCCTGATCGACCTTGAAGGTCTTGAAGCTGTTGACGCCGAGGTCCGAGAGCAGCTCGAGCGCATCGCGGCCGCTGACGTACAGGTCCGTCATGTGGTGCGACTGATCGAACAGCGCGCAGGTCTCGCGCCAGGCGCGCTGCTCGTCGCGCCAGTTGGTGAACTCGTGGCGGACCACCGGAAATGCGTAGGGACCGATCTGTGAATTGCGCAGCAACTGCACCGGGCTGCCGGCGGCCTTCAGGATCTGCTCCAGGTTCTCGTAGCTCATGACACCTCGGGACGACATCTCTCGTGGGGGCCGCCCTGAGGCGGCCCAGGCGGCGACGGATTATAGCGTTGCGGCACGCGACGCCCGTTGGCGCGTATATAGATGTCGGCCGTCAGACCGCCCGGGACCGGAGAGCCCGGAAGATGATGAGGTGACCGGCGACGGCCGCCAGCACCAGCACCGCGGGCAGCCACACGAACGGCGGATGGGCGATGAAGACGTTGAGGCGATCGGGACCAAAGGCCGCGAAGCGGGGTGTAGACAGGATTGCCACGGTGACGATGTTGACCAGCAACGCGAGGCCAGCGATGTTCCACACCGCCACCAGCCACCGGCCGCCCATGCCGGCTCTCGCCAGCGCCGCCACCACGATCGCGGTGGCACCGGTGAGGATGTCGAAGTTGCGGCCGCTGTAGCTCATTTGATCGGGCATGAGGCCGCGGCTCACCAGAGCGTGCATCGCGATCTCGAGCGGCAGACGGAACGCCTGCACGGCGACGAGTGTCCAGATCGGTAGTTGCGCCAGCCGCGCACCGAGCGGGCTGAACGCGATCGCCATGGCCAGGGTCACGATGGAAACAACCAGCAACGCAAAGGGCGGCGGGGTGCGGTGCCAGTCGAGCAGCACGCCGCGGTCGGCGACGGCGAAGGTGACGCCCATCCAGATCAGCGTGCCGGCAGCCGCCCTCAGCGCCGCCTGGCCGGCCCGGGCCGGTTGGCCGGTCCGCCGCCAGGCGGCAGCAACACCCCAGACGAAAACGATCGCGAGTGCGGCCGGTAGCAACACGAACGCCAGGACCGGCGGGTCGGCGAGCGAATACGAGGGCATTCCGACAATCCTAGCCGTCCCGGCCCGCCGCGCAGTTGCCGTACACTCGTCTTTGGGAGCAGACCGATGGCGCACTTGCATCTGAAACTCACGGCCGCTTCCGCCGTCGTGATGATCGCCGCCTCGCCCGTGCTGGTGGCGCAATCGCCGGCCGCCGCCCCCGCCGGTCACGTGCACTACACGGCCGCGCCGCAGGAGGGGTCGCCATCCGGCGCGCTGGCCCCACACCTCCAGAATCTCGGCACCCACCTGTTTCCGGTGTCCACGCGCAACCGCCAGGCGCAGCTGTTCATCAACCAGGGGTTGAACCTCGCCTACGCCTTCAACCACGCCGAGGCGCGGCGCGCCTTCCGCGAGGCGGCCCGTCTGGATCCCGATCTGGCGATGGCCTACTGGGGCCAGGCGCTGGTGCTCGGCCCGAACATCAACGCGCAGATGGAGCCCAACGAGGAGCCCCATGCGTTCGAGCTGGTGCAGCAGGCGATGTCGCTGCGATCGACGGCGACGCCGCGCGAGCGGGCTTACATCGAGGCGCTGGCCGAACGCTACTCGGGCAAGGCCGAGGATCGGCGCCCGCGCGACGAGGCATACTCCGCGGCCATGAAACGTCTGTACGAGCGCTTTCCCGACGACCTGGACGCCGCGACGCTGTACGTGGAGTCGATGATGGATCTGCGGCCGTGGGGCTACTGGCAGCGCGACGGTGCGCCGCATGCGGGCACCGCTGAAGTGGTGCGGCTGGCCGAGCAGGTGATGGCGCGCAACCCGAAGCATCCGGGCGCGCTGCACATGTACATCCACCTGGTGGAGGGCACCACGACGCCCGAACGGGCGGAGCGGGCCGCGGACACGCTGCTGACGCTGATGCCCGCGGCCGGGCACATGGTCCACATGCCGGCGCACATCTACCAGCGGGTCGGCCGCTACGCCGACGCGATCAGGAGCAACCAGCTCGCGATAGCCGCCGACGTGGACTACATCACGCAGTGCCGCGCCCAGGGGCTGTATCCCACCGGCTACTATCCGCACAACATCCACTTTCTGTGGTTTGCCGCCACGTTCGACGGGCAGAGTGCGCTCGCCATCCAGTCGGCGCGCGAGCTGGCGCAGAAGATCGACGACGCGACGCTCAAGGCGGCGCCCTTCACGGTCGGCTTCCGCATGCCGTATTACTACGCGCTCACGCGCTTCGGCCGCTGGGACGAGATGCTGAAGGAGCCGGAGCCGCCGGCGTTCAGCCCGCCGTTACGCGCGGTGTGGCACTACTCGCGGGGCCTGGCGTTCGTCGCCACGCGGCGCCTGCCCGAGGCCGAGTCGGAGCTCAGCTCGCTGAAGACGCTGCTCGCGGACGAGTCGATGAAGCAGGGGATGTTCTCGCCCAACACCACCGGGGCGGCGCTGGCGCCTGCTCTCGAGGTGCTGGCCGGCGAGATTGCGGCGGCGCGCGGCAATTTCGCTCTCGCGATCTCGCACCTCGATCGCGCGATCAGGCTCGACGACAGCCTCGTCTACACTGAGCCTTCAGAGTTCCACTACCCGCCACGGCACGCGCTCGGCGCCATCCTGCTCGAGGCCGGGCGCGCGCAGGAGGCGGAGACGGTTTATTGGGAGGATCTGCGGCGGAACCGCGAGAACGGCTGGGCGCTCTTCGGCTTGCTGCAGGCGCTGCGGGCGCAGAACAAGACGGCCGACGCGGCGCTCACCGAGACGCGGTTCAAGGCAGCGTGGGCCCGAGCGGACGTCATACTGACGGCATCCCGCTTTGGTCGAATGGAGTAGGGTGCGCCGTTTTCGCGGTTTCGTTCTCGTTGCGGCCGTGCTGGCCGCGTGGTCGGCGTGGCCGCGCGCGCAGACACGCCCGGCCGCCGACGCGCCGCTCACCGTGCTGGTCTCGTTCGACGGGTGGCGCTGGGACTACGACACCAAGGCCCCGGCGCCGAATCTCCTGGCCCTCATGGCCCGCGGTGTCCGGGCCGAAGCGCTCGTCCCGCCGTATCCGTCGAAGACCGTGCCCAGCCACTACAGCATGGCGACGGGCCTCTACCCCGGTCATCACGGGATGATCGCCAACGTCATCCGCGACCCTCTCAGCGGCCGAGTCTTCCGCCGCACCGATCCCGCGTCCATGTCCGATCCGACGTGGTGGGGAGGCGAGCCGATCTGGAACACGGCGCAACGGCAGGGCCTGGTGGCGGCGACGATGTTCTGGCCCGGATCCGAGGCGATGGTCGGGGGCATGCAGCCGCGCTACTGGCGCGAGTTCGACGCCGACGTCTCGTCCGCCGCCCGCGTGGACCAGGTGCTGGCGTGGCTCGATCTACCAGTCGCCGAGCGGCCGTCGCTCGTGACGTTGTATTTCGACGAGGTCGACCTCATGGGCCATTGGTATGGGCCCGACTCGCGGCAGGTGCGCGACGCGATCGTCCGCACCGATGTGGAATTGGGACGCCTGGTCGACGGCCTGACCGCTCGCGGCCTGATCGCGCGCGCGAACCTCGTGGTCGTGTCCGACCACGGTATGGCGCCCACCACCCAGCGCCAGACGATTTTCGTGGACGACTACGTGTCGCTCGACGACATCGAGATCGCCGACATCAACCCGACGCTCGGGGTGATACCGAAGCCCGGACGTGACGAAACGGTCTATCGCGCGCTGGCGACCGCGCATCCCCGCCTCAGCATGTACCTCGCGAAGGACACACCGGAAGCCTGGCACCTTCGCGAGCAGCCGCGCGTGCCGCCCATCACGGGCGTGGCCGACGAGGGCTGGGTGGTGCTGCGGCGCGCCGACTTCGCCGAGTACTGGAAGCGCAGCCCGACCGGCGGGCAGCACGGCTACGACCCGCGGGCATCATCGATGCGCGGGCTGTTCGTGGCGGCGGGGCCGGCGTTCAAGGTTGGCGCCGTGACGCCGGCGATGGAGAACGTGAACGTGTATCGGGCGGTGGCCGCGGCGCTGGGGATCGAGCCGCCTGCCACCGACGCCGATCCGGCAGCCGTGGCGGCGCTCCTGCGCTGAGCCCGTGGGCCGCGGCTTCAGCCGCGCCGCGTCATCCGACGGTCCTACATTTCCACCTGCACGCCCAGTTCGACCACCCGCTCGGGAGGCAGGCGGAAGAACGCGGTCGCTCGCACGGCGTTGCGCGCCATCAGCACGAACAGCCGTTCACGCCAGATCGCCATTCCCTGCCGCTTGGTCACGATGATCGTTTCGCGGCCGAGGAAGAACGTGACGTCGCCGGGGTCGAGCTCGAGCCCGAGCTTGAGCGCCTGCATCAGCGCGTCGGGGACGTCCGGGTCCTGCATGAATCCGTACTGCAGGCGCACGTTGTACATGCCGCGGCCGAGCGCTTCCACCGCCACCTGCTCGGCGAGCGGCACGTAGGGTTTGGGCGCGGTCGTCACGGTGAGGATCACGACGTGATCGTGCAGCACCTTGTTGTGACGAAGGTTGTGGACGAGTGCCGGCGGCGTGCCCTGCGGCTGCGCCGTCATGAAGACCGCCGTGCCGCGCACCCGCGCCGGGTCCAGCGCCTTGAGGCTGGCCATGAAGACGTCGATCGCCGTTGCGCGCGCGGTCAGCCGTGCGGCGACGAGCCGGCGGCCCGTCTTCCACGTGGTCATGAGGGTGAAGATGAAGGCCGCGACGACCAGGGGCAACCAGCCGCCCTGCGGAATCTTGATCAGGTTGGCGCCGAGGAAGGCGCCGTCCACGACGAGGAAGATGCCGGTCACGGCCCACGTCGCCCAGTGCGGCCATCCCCAGCGTTCGGTCGCGACGATGTGGAGCAGCAGCGCCGTGATCACCATGGTCATCGTCACGGCAATGCCGTAGGCGGCGGCGAGCGCGCTCGACGACTGAAAGCCCAGCACGATGAGGATGGTGGCGATCGCCATCGCCCAGTTCACCTGCGGCACGTACACCTGGCCCATCTCGAGCGACGAGGTGTGTTCGATGTCCAGGCGCGGCGCGTAGCCGAGCTGAATTGCCTGCCGCGTCAGCGAGAACGCGCCGGAGATGAGGGCCTGCGAGGCGATGATGGCGGCCAGCGTGGCCAGTGCCACGAGCGGCAGCAGCGCCCACGACGGCGCCATCAGGTAGAAGGGCTGCGCCGCCGCGCGCGGGTTGAGCAGGATCAGCGCGCCCTGGCCGAAGTAATTCAGCACCAGCGCCGGCAGCACCAGCGCGAACCACGCCACGCGGATCGGGCGCCGGCCGAAATGCCCCATGTCGGCGTAGAGCGCCTCGCCGCCGGTGATGCACAGCACCACGGCGCCGAGCACCACGAATCCGTGCCAGCCGTTGTCGAGGAAGAACCGGACGGCGTGGCGCGGGTCGAGGGCTTCGAGCACCACCGGCGCGCGGACGATCCAGACGATGCCGAGCAGCGCGATGGTGGCGAACCACGTCACCATGATGGGACCGAAGAGGCGACCCACGCGGTGCGTGCCGTACTGCTGGATGAAGAACAGGACGCAGATGATGGCGACCGAAAGCGGCACCACGTAGGGTTCGGCGAGCGGGGTAAGGATCCGCAGCCCCTCGGTGGCGCCGAGGATCGAGACGGCGGGCGTGATGACGCCGTCGCCGTAGAGCAGCGCCGCCCCGAAGATGCCGAGCAGCACGAGCGCCGGCTTCACCACGTCTGGGCCGTCGCTCGCGCTCGATCTCGGCAGCAGGGAGACGAGTGCCAGAATGCCGCCTTCGCCCTGGTTGTCGGCGCGCAGGACGATCGCGATGTACTTGATCGACACCACGATCACCAGCGAGTAGAGCACGAGGGACAGGACGCCGAGGACGTTTTCGAAGGTCGGCGGCACCGAGTGAGCGCCGAAGAAGCACTCGCGGACGGCGTAGAGCGGGCTGGTGCCGATGTCGCCGTAGACGACGCCGATCGCGGTAACCGTGAGCGGCAGCAGGGCGCTGCGGCCGCCGTGTGAAGAGTCGCCCTCCGTCATCGGCAGGGCAACAGTAGCACGCTGCCCGTGCCTACAATGCCCGCATGAGCCCCTACTCCACGCCGGCGACGTCGTACGACCCTGCGGTACTCGCGGCCGATCTCCATGCGGCGCTCGCCGAAGGCCTCGTGGCGTTCGTCGGAATCGACGAGGAGCTCAGTCGCGTGCGGCTGAAGCCTGATGGCTGGTGCGCCCGCGAAATCGTCGGACACCTCATCGACTCGGCGTGCAACAACCATCGGCGCTGGATCGTCGGCCAGACGCCCGGGCTGGCGAAGTTCGACGGCTACGAACAGAACGTGTGGGTGTCGCGCCAGCAGTACGCCGAGGAGTCCTGGGCCGACGTGGTGGCGCTCTGGGCTGCCTACAACCGTCACCTGCGTCACGTCATCTCGCGCACGCCGCCCGAGCACATGCTGCTGGCGGCGACCTCACCCGACGGCGAGGGCCCGGTGACCATCGGCTTCCTGATGCAGGACTACGTCGGTCACATACGGCATCACCTCAAACAGGTACGCGCGATCACAAGTGTCTGACAGGCTGTGAGCCGGGAGCCGGGAGCCGGAAGCCATCAAGATACAGACTCCGCACCTTCATCTCGCGTGAGTTGAGGCCTGCCGCCTTTCCAAGCAGGGCGGCCGCGGGTGGCAGATCGGTGGCGAGCTGCCACTCGTCGGCGCGTCCCCCGGCCGACACGACCCGCGCGGCGGTTTCGTTCCACCACGGCGTCACGCCGCGGGCGATCGGCTCGATCACCAGCACGCGCACCCCGCCGGCCGCGGCCGTCAGGAGGCTCTCCTCCAGCCGTGCGCGCGCGTCAGGCGCCAACTCGTTGAGCAGATACGCCGCCACGATCGCGTCGCCCGCCCGGACCCGCGGGAGCCGGGTTGCGTCACCGCTGCGCGTCTCGCCATGGAGCCCCAGCGCGTGATACGTCCATCGTGCTTCGGTCGCCGCCCACCGGTTGCGATCGATGCCGATGACGGCGCTCGTGGCACCGGCGGCGTGGGCCCACGCGGCGCCCGCGGCGCCGGTGCCGCAGCCCAGGTCGACGATGGTTCGGGGCGGTGGCGACGCCGCACCGACGGCGTGCACGACGTGCGAGGTAGCCCTGAAGTGCAGGGGCGCGTAATAGAGCGCGAACGCGGCGCGTTTGCCGGCGCCATCGAGGCCGCTGGCCACGGCGTGGCGGCGCTCGACGTAGGCCGACGACAGCGCGCGCAGGGCGCGTGTTACCTCAACCGGACGCAGGTCGGCGAGGTACCGCGCTTCGGCCTTGGTGTGCCACGACGCAAGAAGATCCGATACCACTCCTGCGGTCACCGCCTCGACGGTAGGGCACGCCGCCGCGGCAAGGCAAGCAGCAATCTCGCCGACACACTTACAATGACCACCACGGAGGGCTACTCACGCATGCGAACGTCGACGACTGTTGTTGCGATTCTGCTCACGCTCACCGCGGCCGCGCCGCGGTTGCACGCCCAATCCCCCCATGTGGCCTCGCAGGCCGCGTTGGATGCGGCCATTCAGCAGCACCTCGACCAGGCCGGCGCACAACGTGAAGCCGTGTTGCGCGTGCTCGATCGCGAGGAAGTCAGGGCCGTGGCCGGGCGTGCCGGCATCGACCTGACGACAGCCGCGACCGCGGTGGCGACGATGCAGGGCGACGATCTCTCTGCTGCCGCTGCCCAGGCCGCGCAGGTCGAACAGGCCCTGGCTGGCGGTCAGTCGAAGCTCGTGATCTCCACCACGACCATCATCATCATCCTCTTGGTCATCATCTTGCTTATTGTTGCCATCGATTGACACCTGATGCAGCAAGGGCCGTCCCCCCACGGCCGCCATCTCTTTCCCAGGCACGCGCGCCGCGCCGCTTCTTTGCGGCTCGTGTGTTACAGCTGAGTTTATTGCTCCTCACCCTGCCGTTGCGACATGCCACAGCTCAACCGGCACCCGCGCTCAGGGTTCTCGACGTTCCATTCGTGTCCCAGACCGAACTGCTCTGCGGTGGCGCGGCGGCCGCGATGGTGCTGCGCTTCTGGGGCGCGCGCGGCGTGGACGCCGAGTCGTTCTCGCACCTGGTGGACGAGCGGGCCGGCGGTATCGGCACGGTGGCGCTCCTGCGCGAGCTCGGAGAGCGCGGGTGGACCGCGGTCAGGGTGGCGGGATCGGAAGAGCGCCTTGCCGACGAGATCAACCGCAACGGGCGTCCGGTCCTCGCGCTCATCGAGGATCGCCCTGGCGCCTTCCACTACGTCGTCGTGGTCGGCGCGCCTGAGCGCGGCATCATCTTCCACGACCCCGCGCGCTCGTCCTATCGGGTGATGCCGCGCGATGAGTTCGCCGCGCGCTGGCGCGCGAGCCAGCGATGGATGGCGCTTGTCACGCCACGCACCGACGCGGCGCCGGCGGTGGTGCCGGTGGCGGGCCCTGCGACGTTCGTGGACAACCGGTCGCTCGCCAGCGCCTCGCCGTGCGATGCCCTCGTGGCCGAGGGCGTCCGTCAGTCGCAGGCCGGCGATTTCGCAGGCGCCGAGCGCACTTTGACGTCGGCGCTGGCGTGCCCGGGCAGTGCCGCGTATCGCGAACTGGCGGGGCTCCGCGCGCTGCAGAAGCGGTGGAGCGATGCCGCGTCGCTGGCCGACACGGCCACGCAGGCCGATCCGCGCGACGAGCACGCGTGGCGCCTGCTCGCCGCCGCGCGCTTCCTGCAGGACGATCCTCCGGCCGCGCTCGCGGCGCTGAACCAGGCGGGCGAGCCCGCGGTGGACTCCGTGCAGATCACCGGCCTCGAGCGCACGCGCGCGGGAGTCATCGAGGACGCGATCGACGTCGACAACGGCGAGGTGCTCACGCCGGGTGCGCTCGATCGCGCGCGCCGGCGGCTCAAGGCAGTACCAGCCATCCGCGCGACCGCGCTCGACTACGTCCCGGTGTCGGGCGGCCGCGCCGAAGTGCGGGCGACGGTCACCGAACGGCGCCTGTTCCCCATTGGCATGGCCGACCTGGGCGAGATCGCGTTCCGTTCGATTTTCATGCAGGACCCGCGCGCCTCGATCGGCTCGATGACCGGCGGCGGCGAGCGGCTCGACCTCCAGTACCGCTTCCGGCGCGAACGCCCGCGCCTCGGCGCGACACTCCTGGCGCCGGCGCCTTGGGGCGGCGTGTGGAGCGTCCAGGGGCTGTGGGAGCGCCAGCCGTTCGACTCGCCGGAAGTCGAGACGTCGGAGCGGACCACCGGCCGCGTCGCGTGGACCGACTGGACGAGCGGGCGCTTCCAAGTGTCGGCGCGCGGCGGCGTCGATCGCTGGCTGGACATCGGCGCGCGCGGGATGGTGGGCGGAACCGTGTACGCCACGACGCTCGACGACCGCATCTCGGTCCGGCTCGACGTGGATACCTGGATGGGCGAGACGGAGTTCAGCAGCGCGAAGACGATCGCGAAATACAGCTCGTCGAACCGGCGCGAGGGGCTGGTGTTCGCCGGCAGCGGCGGAGCGGGCGTCGCCAGCGACGACTTGCCGATGGAATCGTGGTTCGCCGGCGACAGCGGCAACGCCCGTCCCGGCCCCGTGCTGCTCCGTGCGCACGGACTGGTGCAGAACAGCCGGTACTTCCGCACCGATCAGATGGGCCGCACCATCGTGCACGGGTCGGGTGAAGGTCAGTACTGGTTCCGGCTTTTTTCGCCCGCAGCCAAGCCATCCGACGCCAAGCCGGCGGACGTCAAGCCGGCCGGCGTCGGCGGCCTTACCGGGCCAGGGGGCATGGCCGCCGTGAAAGAGAACCTGCGGATCGGCGTGGCGGTGTTCGTCGATTCGGCGCGGGTAATGCGGCGGTTGTCGCCTGGAGACCGCAACGACGTGGACATCGGCGGCGGCATCCGTATCAGCGTGGGCGGGCGCGGGTCCATTCGCGCCGACTACGGCCGCGGCCTGCTCAACGTCGATAACAAGTTCTCGTTCGGCTACGAGCTCTAGTGAAATAGCGAACCGGCGTTAAGCCGGCTTGCCAGACACTGCCGCGCGGTCCGCGTTGTTGGCGGCCGCGACTGGCACGACCTCTGCTCTCCAGGTGGTCGTGCGGATTGCAACCCTGCTTGTCTGTCTCCTGGCGGCGACGGCTTGTGACGAGTCGCCCACCGGGCCCACCGTCACCCTCGATCAGCAGTTCACGCTGGCGCCAGGCGAAACCGCCTCAATCGACGGCCGCGGTGCACGACTGCGCTTCGAGGGTGTGACCGGAGACTCGAGGTGTCCGGTGGATGCCATCTGCATCCAGGGGGGCGATGCGGTCGTGAAGGTGCAGGCGAGCGGCGACGGCGGCTCCGTCTCGCTCGAACTCCACACGGGCGACTCGTCGCGTGCGGCGGCGACCTACGGCAACCTTCGTGTGGCTCTCCTGGAAGTCCAGCCCTATCCGTTCAGCAGCCGGACGACCGCGCCCGGCGACTACCGCGCCACCTTGCTTGTGACTGCCAGCAGATAGGCAGGTAGGGAGGTGCCTACCCGCCTCCAGGTTCACTTGGGGGCGTCGCAGGGCTCGCCGCCGAGCACCGACAGCAGGACCAATGTGCGGCCGCCGCGCCGTTCGAAGGAATGCGAGCCGCCGCGTGGAATCGAGACGAAGTCGTTCAGCGCCAGCTTCGTCTCCTTGCCGTTCAACTTCAGCGTGCCTTCACCGCCGATGACGTAGTAAGCGACATCCGCGTCGGAGTACATCCGCTCGGGGGTTGGCTGGTTCACCTGCAGCATCGACGAACGCGTGTTGCCGCTGCAGGCGAGCAACGACTCGCGCCGCGGGTTCTTGCCCACGAAATCCGCCTCGAGAACGTTGGGGATATTGACCTGTAGCGGCTGGCCCGCGGGACCGGTCTTGGCGGCGACAGGAGGCGGCGGGGCCGCAACCGGCGCCGGTGGCGGAGGCGCTTCCTTCTTGGCCGGATTGAGCATCACGTCCACCGCCAGCACCTGGCCGCCGCGGACGGTCACTTCCTTCTCGAAACTGACGACCGCGTCACCGTCGAAGCGCAGTCGATAGACGCCGCCCTGGAGCCCGGGAAAGTTCGCCTGACCGCCTCCGTTCGTCTCGCCACCGCGCTGCGTCGGCCCCTCTGCGGCAATCCGCACTCCCGGAATCGTCGCGCCGGTGGCGTCGGTGACCGTGATCGCCATTCCACCGCGGGCGCTCGCGGGTGCGGGCGCGCGGCGCACCGGCGGCGGAGCCGCGGCGGGCGCGGCCGGCGCGGCACCCGCTGGCGCCGGGGCCGGGGGTTTCGCCGTAGTGGCCGGCGGCGTCGCCGGTGCGGGCTTTTGCGTCGTGGCGGGCGGTGCCGCCGGCTTGGGCGCGGGCGCGGGCTGGGCCTGCGGCGCCCCCTCGCCGCGGGCGGTCGTGCTCGCGGCCGCGGCGAGCACCAGACTCAACAGGAATGCGTTTCGCATGCCGTCATTACAGCAGAAAAAAACTCATGGCGCGACGACGCGATCGAACTCCAGCGTCAGTGCCCCTACCCCTAGCACAGCCATCAGGATCGACATGCCCATCGCGCCGCCGCCCGGCCTGTTGATGCCGAGAAACTCGGCGGTCTCGCCCGGCGCGAGATCGACCTCGCGCGTGCGCCGGAACAAGGTGTTGCTCGCCTTGACGACGTGGCGCCCTGGGGCCACCTGCCGCGTGATGCGGTCGCCGGGACGCAGCACGCCGATGTTCTCGCCGTCGAGCGAGACATAGATTTCCCGGACGCCGACGTCGTCCGGCGAGGTGCGCGACAGCACGATCGTGGAGGAATCTTCGGCCATTCCCGTAACAGTACACCGCGTCGTCCCCGGCACCGGCCCAAGGCGCGGAGGCATATAATCCAGAGACCGCCAGGGGTATCCCGCTCGCCGTGCGGTACGGCGATGGGATTGAGAGAAACCCTTGGAACCTGACCCGGTTCAGACCGGCGGAGGGAGCGCGGCAATCCTCGGATTCCGCCCTCGCACGAGATGATCGACTTTGCGACGGCATTCCCCAATTCGGCCAAGGTCTTCGACGAGCGCGTCGCGCGGTTGACGGCCGACGGGAGCCCGGTAACCCTGCGCGTGCCGGCGCGCGAGGTGGCCCTCGCCGGCGGCAATGCGCCGGTGCGGCTCTACGACACCAGCGGGCCGCAGGGTCACGACGTGCGCGGCGGCCTTCCGAAGCTGCGCGAGCCGTGGATGGCCGCCAGGCGCGCCAGCGGGCACGTCGGCACGCAGCTGTACTACGCGCGGCGCGGCGAGATCACCCCCGAGATGGAGTTCGTGAGTGCACGAGAGGGGCTGCCCGCGGACTTCGTGCGCTCGGAAATCGCGCGCGGCCGCGCGATCATCCCCTCGAACGTCAACCACCTCGAGCTCGAGCCGATGATCATCGGCCGCAACTTCCTGGTGAAGATCAACGCCAACATCGGCAACTCCGCGGTGCGGTCGTCGATCGAGGAAGAGGTCGAGAAGCTGCAGTGGGCGACCTTGTGGGGCGCCGACACGGTGATGGACCTCTCGACCGGCAAGAACATTCACGAAACGCGCGAGTGGATCGTCCGGAATTCGCCGGTGCCGATCGGCACCGTGCCGATCTATCAGGCGCTCGAAAAGGTGGGCGGGCGTCCCGAAGATCTCACCTGGGAGATCTACCGCGACACGCTCATCGAGCAGTGCGAACAGGGCGTCGACTACTTCACCGTCCACGCCGGTGTGCTGCTGCGCTACGTGCCGCTGACCGCGCGCCGCGTCACCGGCATCGTGTCGCGGGGCGGGTCGATCATGGCGAAGTGGTGCCTGGCGCATCACCAGGAGAACTTCCTCTACACCCGCTTCCGCGAGATCTGCGAGATCATGCGCACCTACGACGTGTCGTTCTCGCTCGGCGACGGGCTGCGCCCGGGATCGATTGCCGACGCCAACGACGAGCCGCAGTTTGCCGAGCTGAAGACCCAGGGCGAGCTGACGAAGATCGCGTGGGAGTACGACGTCCAGGTGATGAACGAAGGCCCCGGCCACGTGCCCATGCATCTCATCAAAGAGAACATGGAAAAGCAGCTCGAGTGGTGCGGCGAAGCGCCGTTCTACACGCTCGGACCGCTCACGACCGACGTGGCGCCTGGCTACGACCACATCACATCCGCGATCGGCGCCGCGATGATCGGCTGGTACGGCACCGCGATGCTGTGCTACGTCACGCCGAAGGAGCACCTTGGTCTGCCGAACCGCGACGACGTGAAGGCCGGCGTCATCGCCTACAAGATCGCCGCGCACGCCGCCGATCTGGCCAAGGGCCACCCCAGCGCGCAGGCGTGGGACGACGCGTTGTCGAAGGCCCGCTTCGAGTTCCGCTGGCAGGATCAGTTCAACCTGGCGATGGACCCGGTGACGGCGCGCGCCTACCACGACGAGACGCTGCCGGCCGATGGCGCGAAGGTGGCGCATTTCTGCTCGATGTGCGGGCCGAAGTTCTGCTCGATGGAGCTCACGCAGCAGGTGCGCGACTACGCGGCCGCGCACAACCTCACCAGCGTGGACGTGCTCAAGGAGGGTATGCGCGAGAAGTCGGAGGAGTTCAAGAAGGCCGGCGAGATTTACATCAACCGCGTGTCGTAGGGCGCGGCTTCAGCCGCGCCGCGGAGGCCGTCGATGACCCGGAGCATAGTTGCCACCGCGCTTGCCATGCTCGTTCCCGCAGCCGCCGTCGCCCACCACTCGTTTGCGGCCGAGTGGGACAGCAAGAAGTGCCGCGAGTTCACCGGCACGCTGAGCAAGCTCGATTGGCAGAACCCCCATCCCTACTTCTTCGTGGACGTGAAGGACGCCGGCGGGAAGATCGAGACCTGGTCGTTCCAGGCCTATTCTCCGGTGACCTTGCGGCGCAACGGCACGGATCGTCAGGTGTTCCTCGACAACGTCGGCAAGGATGTATGGGTGCGCGGCTGCCTGGCGAAGAACGGCACCCCGCACGCTGCGGCCGCCGGCACGCTGAAGTTCTCGGACGGAGAGCTGCGCCAGGTCGGGCAGCTCCAGGACTGATCGTGCGTCTCGTTTCCCTGACCGCTGCTGTCTGTCTCCTGGCGGCGGCAGTTGCCGCGCAGGACATTCAATACAAGATTCACCCGCTGCCCCCAGGGGGGCCGCCGCCGCGGCTTGCCGACGGCCACGTCGACTTCTCCGGACAGTGGTTTCCCAACGGCGCAGGTCAGGGCGTCAGCGGCCGCTTCGGCGTGGATCCGGCCGCCCTCCCTCAATTCGATGCCAAGGTCACGCCGGAAGACCGGCCGGCGTTCCAGCCCTGGGCGCTGGCCAGGATCAAGGCGATGACGCCCACCGAGCTCGAGCTCTCGAAGAGCTCGGTGAACTGCCTGCCGCGCGGTGTGCCTGCCATCTGGCTGCAGAACCCCTACACCACGTTCATCCTGCACAAGCCGGGCGTGATGGCGCAGCTCTACGAGGTGCTGAACAACTGGCGTGTCATCCACCTCGATGGCCGGCCGCTGCCCAAGGATCCCGAGCCGTTCTTCCACGGCAACAGCGCGGCCCGCTGGGAAGGCGACACGCTCGTGGTGGAGTCGGTGGGGTTCGACGAGCGCACCTACATCCAGCCGAACGGCTGGTTTCACAGCGACGCACTGAAGGTGACCGAACGCTACACGCGGCCATCGATGAACTACCTGATGGTCGAGATCACCGTGGACGACCCCAAGGTGCTCGAGAAGCCGTGGAAGTCGGCGCCGCGCCGCTGGACACTCGGCAGCGGCGAAATCTACGAGTTCTACTGCACCAACAACAAGGAGCTCGAAGAGCTGGAGAAGCTCCGCGCGCAGGAGCTTCAGAAGTAGGCCGCCTTGGCAACTCCGCCGATGCCGTTCACGAACGGCTGGAGCCCGTTCCTTCGCTAGCGGGGCGGACCTACTTACGCGGCGGCGCAGCCGCCGGTGGCGGCGGCACGATCATGATGATCGTCGGATACCGCGCGGGCTGGGCCCCGAGCTTCGGATTCGGATAGCCCTGTGATCCGCCCCAGGTCCAGTCCTTCACCGTGACTCCGGGCGGAAACGCCATCGTCTCCTCGCGGAAGCGGCCGACTTCGAACACGTGGGTCGGTGGTTCCTTGAAGACGAAGTCGCCCTTGTCGCCCAACTGCGCGCGGTAGTAGCTGACGATCTCCGCGAAGCCAGCGGTGGTGCCGTAGAGGAGATAGCGCTGGCCGCGTCCGGCATCGTAGGACGACAGGAACTGCGACGCGGGGTACACCGGAAAGACCACTTCGTCGGGACGCGGCGCGACGGGATTTGTTGCCTCGGGTGCCGACGCGCCGGCCGCCGGCGCCGATTGTCCGGCGGCGGGTGTCGGTGCGCTGGCAGGCGCCGGTTGCTGGCCCGGACCCTGGCTCTCGGACCCGTTCGCGGAACGGGACGTCGGCGGCCGGGTTTCTCCCGGGCGCGGAAACGGCTGCGGCGTCTGCGCGGCCGCCGCGACCGCCCAAACCGACAGCACGAGCCCCGTCCACGCGCTCTGACGCAGCATTCGCCCTCAGTATACGCGCCCGCCCCGGGGACGGAATTTGGCACGTCGTGCAAGAGCCTGTCTCCGAAACAGGGCACATCCCGGGGGTCAGTTCTGGCCTGTCTCTTGCCTACAGGGTAGGTAGACCCCCTCAGCTGGGACGGTTCAGGAGGCGCAGACGCCGTGGACGACTTCGACATCGCTCAAACCAAAGTAGGCGAATCCGCCCAGCGGGTTGTCGACCGGGCCGTCGACGAAACCCGCCGCCGCGAACATGGCGAGGTCACGAGCGAACATCTGTTCCTTGCGTTTTCCCAACTGGAGTGGGACACGTTCTCTGAGGTCATGCGCGACCTCTCGCTGAATCCGCACGACATCGTCCAGGCGCTTGAAGAGCATCTGCGCAGCCTGCCCGCGAGCGACCCCGGCAAGCCGCGTGTCACCGCGTCGGCAAAAGACGTGCTGAAGCTGGCCTATCACCACGCCAGCCGCGCGGGGCGCCAACTGGTGGAATCGTCCGACCTGTTCGTGGCGCTCTTCGAGGAGAGCCGTGGCCCGTCGTCGGTGCCGGTGAGCATCATCCGCCAGCACGGTGTGGAGCCCGACGCGCTGGTCTCGCGCATCGCTACCCGCATGCGCGATCACGAGCTGCGCGAAGAGCAGTTCCGCAAGCGGTTCGAACTGCCGCCGTTCCTGCGCAACTTCGCGACCAATCTCAACTTGCTCGCGCGCCAGGATCGGATTCCGCCGGTCTTCGGCCGCGATGTCGAGATTCAACAGGTGCTCGAGATCCTCTCGCACCGCGAGCGGTCGAATTCGGTGATGCTGGTCGGTGAGCCGGGCGTCGGAAAAACCGCCATCGTCGAGGGGCTGGCGCGGCGCCTCGAGTTCGAGCCCGACACGATTCCCAGCCGGCTGCGCGACTGCCAGATCGTCAATCTGCAGATGAACAGTCTCGTGGCGGGCACGATGTTGCGCGGCATGTTCGAGGACCGCCTCCACAACGTGATTCGCGAGGTCAAGGAGCGGCCGAACCTCGTTCTGTTCGTCGACGAGGCGCATACGATGGTGGGGGCGGGCTCGGCGATCGGCGCTCCGGCCGACGCCGCCAACATCTTCAAGTCGGTGCTGTCGCGCGGCGAAGTGCGGATCATCGGCGCCACGACCCGCGGCGAATACAAGGAATACATCCAGGAAGATGAGGCGCTGGCGCGCCGCTTCCGCACCGTCAACGTTCCAGAGCCGACGCTCGACGAGACCCGCCGCATTCTCGCGAACCTGCGGCCGCGGCTCGAACGGCTCTACTCGGTGCGGATGCTCGACGAGGCCGTCGAGGCCGCGCTCGAACTGTCACCGCGCTACGAACGCCACCTGCGGCTGCCCGACAAGGTGATCGGCTGGCTCGACACCGCGTCGGTGCGCACCGAGATCGACAAGCGCTGGGAAGTGACCGCGGCCGACGTGGTGGAGGTCGTGGCGCACACGACCGGGATTCCCGCGGACATGGTGTTCCGCGACGTCGGCGATCGCCTCAAGGGCATCGAGGCGCGCCTCGGCAAGCGCGTCATCGGCCAGGAGAAGGCGATCGAGGCCGTAGCGCGGCGGCTGGTGCTCAACAAGGGCCCGCTCAAGGACGGCTTCGACCGGCCCGATGGTGTGCTGCTGTTCCTCGGTCCGACCGGTGTCGGCAAGACCGAGCTGGCCAAGGCCGTCGCCGAGTTCCTGTTCGGCGACGAGAAGAAGATGATCCGCATCGACATGTCCGAATACCAGGACGGCGGACTGTCGGTGGACAAGCTGATTGGCATGCCGCGGGGCATCGTCGGCAGCGAGCGCGGCGGCATCCTCACCAACCAGCTGCGCGACAACCCCTGCTCGGTGGTGCTGCTCGACGAGGTCGAGAAGGCGAGCCCCGTGCTGCTCAATCTGTTCCTGCAGGCCTTCGATGAGGGCTGGCTGACCGACGGGCGCGGCAAGCGGGTGTACCTGTCCGACGCCATCGTGATCATGACGTCCAACGCCGGGTCGGAGCACTTCAGCAAATTGAAGAACAGCCTCGGCTTCCGCTCGGGCGCGGTGGGGATGACGCAGGTGCAGAGCGAAGTCCATCGCGAGATCGAGCGGCGCTTCAGCCCCGAGTTCCGCAACCGCATCGACCAGGTGGTGGTGTTCGAGCCGCTCACCCGCGATCAGGTGCGAGGGATCGCCGAGAAGTATCTCGCCGAGATCGCCAGGACGCTCTGCCGGTCGGAAAAGTGCCTGACCGTGGAGCCGGAAGTGATCGACGCGCTGGTCGCCGAGGGGCACAGCATGGCCAACGGCGCCCGGTTCCTCAAGCGTGTCATCGACGAGCGCATCAAGCTGCCGCTCAGCCAGCAGTGGAAGGAGGCGTCGGGCTTCCGCGCGACGATGGAGGGCGTGCGCATCGTGGTCGGACCCGACACGGCGCGAGTGCAGAAGAAGAGCGCCTGAGAGGTAGGGCGGGGCTTCAGCCCCGCCAAAGAGCTGCCGCGACCGTCTATCGGGCCGCGCCAGAACGGCCGCGCTGGGCTCTCCGGATATCTCGGAAGCCCGGCGCGTGCTTTGTACGGGCCGCCGCGATTACGTTCCTGACCTCAGCGCAGTACGCCGCCGGCGCGTAGTCGCGCGTGTAGAGCCGCTGATATCCCTCGACGAGCTGCGGGTACTCCTGCGCCAGCCACGTCATGAAATGGTCGCGCGTGCCGCCCTGCAGGTGCATCACGTTCGACCCCACGACCGGAACGCCTGCATTCGCGGCGTCGGCCATCGTCCGCTCGATCAGTGCCGGCCGCGACGAAATGCCCGGTACGATCGGGCTCATCAGCACGCCGGCGTTCACGCCCGCGTCGAGCAGCTCGCGGACCGCGCGCAGGCGCTGCCGCGGGGGCGCCACTCCCGGTTCGAGCTGCGCCGCAACGGCTTCGTCGCTGCACGGCACGCTCACCACCACCGTCGTGCCTTCGATCCGCGACAGATCGGCGAGCACATCCTTGTCGCGCACGACCATCGGCCCCTTGGTCACCACGCCCACCGGGGTCTGGTGGTCGAGCAGCGCTTCGAGAGACCGGCGCGACAGCTTGTAGTGACCCTCGATCGGCTGGTAGCCGTCGGTGGCGGTGCCGAGCGCCACGACCGGCCGGGTCCACGACGGCCGCGCCAGCTCACGCCGCAGCACCTCGACGAAGTTCGTCTTCACGAGGATGACGGACGCGAACTCGTCGCTGGCGCCGAGCTCGAACTGCGAGTGGTAGCGCCTGGCGTAGCAGTAGTGGCAGCCGTGCGTGCAGCCGCGGTACGGGTTCAGCGTCCATTCGAAGTAGCGCATCCCCTTCACCTGGTTCAGCGCCGAGCGGCAGCGCACCTCCTGGTAGGTCGCGGCGTCGGCCCGTCGCGCGGCGTCGGTGAGCGCGGCTACGCCCCCCTGCTTCACCAGATCGGCCACACGCCGTGTCGTCGGCGGTCCGAGGTCGAAGAGGAGCGGTTCGTTTTCCACAGTAAGCCGCAGGTTTTCGCTATATGTTCGCCGTAGAGTATAACCCACGTACAATCGCCTCGTCATGGAGTCGAGGCTGAGGTTTTTCGCGCCATCGGCGGGCTGTGAATACCTTCCGGACGAAACCGCCCG
>DATMDI010000301.1:0-2930 GCA_035557875.1 Vicinamibacterales bacterium | reverse complement strand
CAGTTGTTGCGTCGTTCCTACCTGGCTGAGCACGACGCACACAGCCAGAAGGACGAGGGTGATCTCCCGGCCGATGAACCGGAGATACAGCGCGAAGAGGACCCCCACGAGAACGCCGAAGGCGACGGCACCGCCGATTTCCCAGACGAGGCGCGCCAGCACCTCGCCGCCCGCGCCCTGATCGAACACCATGCGCGCGAGCTGCATGGCGACCGAGAAGAGCACCAGGACGACCAGGTCGGCGAGCACGACCATCGCCAGCACTGTGTCGCTTAGCCGTCCGCGCGCGCCGGAGTCGGCCACGACCGCGGCCGTCATCGTGGGTGAAAACGACACCACCATCACGACGAGAAGACTCAGCATTACGAGCCGCTGGAGTCCGCCGGCGTCTGGGGCGATGGGGAGCCACGGCCACGCGATCCACGCCACCGCCGAAACGCCCACGACCGTCACCGCCAGCGTGACGCCGGTCAACTTGGCAATGGCCCCCAGCCGGGATCCCAGACGCTCGACGCTCAGCGTGAGCCCTGCGATCAGCGCAATCAGCGTGGTGGCAACTCCTGTCACCATCTGAAGCTGGCCGGCCATCGTTTCGGTGATCAAGTTGCCGACATAGGGGCCGACGATGACGCCGAACAGCAGATATCCGGTCAGCCGCGGCAGCTGAAATCGGCGCAGCACGTCGCCGGTCAGCGAGGCACCCATGAGTGCGAACCCCAGCGCCAGCGTGACCGCCGCCGCGCCCGCGGTCGTCTGGAGACCCATTTCTCGTACCGCCGCCATCGCGCCGACCGCGAGCGCGAGCGCGAGGATGCGCCTCATTGGTCGGTGGCCCTGGGCGGAAGCAGGAGCGCCGCGAACTCGGAGGCGATGGTTCCCACCACGATTGTCGCGAGCAGCAACGAGGCCTCGCCGCTGCCGACGATACCCGCGGCGTTCAGGGCGAAGGCCACCCCGAAGACGCCGGGCCGGACCAGATGCCCCGCCAGGCCGCTCGGAGCCGACAACCCAGCGACTCGTGTTGCCACCGTGCTCGCTGCGATCGTGCCGACGGTGCGCAGCGTCGCGTAGAGCAGTCCCAAGGCGACCGAGAGCAGCGAGAGCTCAACCCGGGCACCGGCAAGAAGCAGCACCAACACCAGGAGAGGGTGCTGCACGAACAGAACATCACGGCCGATGGTGTCGCGTGGGCGGCCGCCCGCGTATCGCCAGAACACGCCCGCCGTCAATCCACCGAGCAGGGCAGACAGCGCCAGCGCGGCCGACGCGCCGCCGATGAGGAGCAGCGCGGAGAGGGCAAACACGCGCTCCTCGGTCGGCGACGACGCCCGCGTCAGGACGAGCCATACGGCTGTCGCGAGCGCCAACGTGACGCCAAAGGTCTGGGCCAGCAGCGTGAGAGTAGCCGCGGGTGCGCCGGCGCGAAGCCATGCGAACACGAGGCCGCCCGCAAGGATTGGCAGTAGAACCCCGGCCTCGATGATGCGCGTTGCGTGTGACCGTGGATCGAGTGAGGCTCCGGTCGGCAGCGTGAGAGAGGTGGCGGCGCAGATGCCGCTGGCGATCGCGAACGTCCAGACGGGCTCGACCACCGTCAGGCGCGTCCACGCGAGCAGCCCTATACCGACCGACACCACCGTCATCGTGATGGCGGCTTCGACCGTTGCGGCGCCGATGATTCGCCGGTCGCCCGAGCGGCGGTCGTCCAGGCCTAGGCCGACGAGCACGCCCAACGCGGCGAGCGCGACCGGGACGACCGGATTCAGAAAGGGCAGCGCGGAGGCCGATAAGAGATTGATGCCTCGCGGCCCGACGGCAATGCCCGTGATCAGCAGGAGAGCGACCGGCGCGGATGTCGCCGACCACCCCAAGGCGCTGCGCCAGTCACGCGCCGGCTGTTCGTCGGGTGTGGCCACCGCGCCTGCATTGTCCGCGGAGATCATCGGCCCAGGGCGGTCACGTAATGGGTTTCGCCCCGAGTGACCGCAACCATCACACGATCGCCGGGACGAAGAGCGGCGAACGATCGCTCGACCTGACTGGGGCTTGGCGCTTCAACATCGCCGAAGAGCGTGATGATGTCGCCAGTCGACAACCCGGCGCGATCCGCCACGCTCGTCCTCTGGACAGATGCCACCTCTGCGCCCACGCCGGCCCGCCGCCGCAAGACAAGTCCGAGCGCGTCGCTGCCAGCGCCCGCGCTGATGGCCGCGACCTCGATCGACGCCTCGCGGACTTCGCCGCCTCTGCGGACGCGCAGCGTGAGGGTCTCGCCGGCCGCTAGGCGCGACATGCGGGCGTCCCACTGCTGAAGGTTGACGGGCTCGCGGCCGTCTATTGCTTCGATGACGTCGCCGACCGTCAGCGTTCCCGATGCGGGTCCGTTCCGGCGAAGCCACGTAACCACTACGCCGGCTTGGGCTCCGGTCAGCGACGCGACCGGTTCGGTAAGCGCCTGGACGTCCACGGCAATCGTTCCCGCGGGCTTGGGCGGCGCGCTCACCAGTCGATCGGCCTCGGCAAGAACGGTTGCACCGGGTATGACCGCGAGGCCGTCGCCGCCCGCAACCGCCAGCCCAGCGAACTCGCCAGTCGTCGTGAAGAGGAAGGAGCCAGGCACGAGATCGGTCCCCGACGGTACGGCCCACATCATCCCAGGCCAGGCAACGCCGTCGGTCGGGACCAGGGAACCCACGAAGGTTGGTCGCAGCGACACCCCCGTCCGCGCCGCCATGCTCGCCGTCAGATACCGGGGTTGTTGCGTCCGCCGCGGCGTCCAGGACGTCGGTGCAAAAGCGACAGTCTGATCAGGGACGCTCACCACGGCGAGACGAGTGGCCGGATCCAGCCCGCGGACATTGAGGTTCGACCGCGTCCCGACACGGTACCCAGCGGGTAGCAAGACAATTGCGAGGTCGTCGCGCCATCTG
>DATMDI010000300.1:0-6004 GCA_035557875.1 Vicinamibacterales bacterium | reverse complement strand
GCGTGCCGTCGCCGTAGGTGGCGACGAACTCCTCGGCGAGCACCCGCTCGATGAATCGGATGTCTTTCGCGACGAACGCCGCGTCCCAGGTTCGCTCGAGCTGGACGAGCTCCTGCTCCTCGGGGGTGAGGTCCGATTGCGGCGGGGCCTGGCCGTTCTTGAACTCCTGCGACGCCCTCAGGGGCACCGCAATCAGTCCCGCAATCGCGCACACGACTATCAGGGTCCGCAGTCGATGCATGGCTCACCAGTCCGTCGGCATGTAGTCCTTGAAGAAGGCGCCCCAGCGGTGGGCGCCCGTGTTGAACCCGTCGATGATGGGATCGACGATGCGCGCCGCGCCGTCCACGATGTCGAGCGGCGGGTGGAAGCGGTGATCCTGCACCTTCCGCTGCGCGATCTCGAACGGATCCTCGTCGGTCACCCAGCCGGTGTCCACGCTGTTCATGTGGATGCCGTCGGCGTGATAGTCAGTGGCGGCCGTGCGCGTCATCATGTTGAGCGCCGCCTTCGCCATGTTGGTGTGCGGGTGCCGCGTCGTCTTGAAGTTGCGGTAGAACTGCCCTTCCACCGCCGACACGTTCACGATGTGCTTGTCGCGCTCGGGCGTCTTGAGCATCAACGGCTTGAGACGCGCGTTGAAGATGAACGGCGCCACGGCGTTGACCAGCTGCACCTCGAGCAGCTCCACGGTGGACACTTCGGCCAGCAGCAGCCGCCACGAGTTGCGGCCGCGGAGGTCTACCTGCTGCAAATCCTGATCGAGCCGGCCCTCGGGGAACAGATCCCGCTGCGCCGAGAGCTCCTCGGGCAGCAGCGCCACCTGCGACAACCGCGCCGACTCGGCGAGCCCCGACACGGCGGAAAGCCCGCGCTCGAGCGCCTTGGCCGCCTCGGCGCCGCCCTCGGGCAGCAGGTGATAGCCGCGCAGCCCTTCGTAAGCACCGACCAGACCGCGGACGTGCTCCGGCATGTCGGCCAGCGCCGACGTCTCCTGCTCCATCATGTGCCCGTAGAAGTCGGGCGGACGGCGCACGGTCTGACAGGCGTTGTTGATGATGAAATCGAGCCGCGGCCGCGTGGTCAGCAGCTCGCGGCAGAACGCCTCGACGCTCGGCGTGTGACGCAGGTCGAGACCGAACACCTCGAGGCGGTGGCCCCACGCTGCGAAATCGGGTTCTTCGGCGTAGCGGCTGGCGGCGTTGCGGGGGAACCGGGTGGTGACGATGAGGTGCGCGCCGGCGCGCAGCAGCTTCAGCCCGGTCTGGTAGCCGATCTTGACCCGTCCGCCGGTGAGCAGCGCCACGCGTCCGCGCAGATCGGCGAGCTCGGCGCGCTTGCGGAAGTTGAGCTCCGCGCACGGCGGACAGAGCTGGTCGTAGAAGTGGTGCACGACGGCGTACTTCTGCTTGCAGACGTAACAGTGCAGCGGCTCGACGGCCTCGCGCGCGGTCTCGTCCGCGTGCACGTCCTTCGGCTCGAAGCCTTCGGGCGGAAACACGTTGGGCGTCGTGAACACGGGCCGCCGCCGTAAGGCGCGGATACCGGTCTCGTTCAGCACCCGGTCGTCCTTCTTCAGCCTGGCAACCTTCTCCTGACGGGCGGTCGCCTTGGCCAGGCGGCGCAGGGCCCGGGCGTCCGGGTTGTGCACCTTCGAGACAGCACGCAGAAAGCGTTTGCGCTCGGTCTCTGGCAGCGAGGCCAACAGCTGCCGATTCTGCGCGACGGCGTCCAGCACGTCGGCCGCGGCCTCGAGCTCCTCGCGCGAGAGCGCGCGCGGTTCCGGCGGCGTGCGGGTAGCGGACATTGCTCCAGCGTACCGCGTTCAGGAGTGACCCGCCACGGCCTACCGTTTTTTCGTGGCTTTTCTCGCTGCCGGTTTCGCGCGGGACGCTCGTGCCGGCGTCTTCCGGTGCTTCTGCTCCTCGGTCAGGGCGATCCGCCGGCGCCAGGCGAGCGTGAGCGCCTCGCCCACCATCTCCTCGCCGGCGGTGGCGAGCTGGATGCGCGTCCAGCCCGCCCGGCCCCACGCGCCGGATTCGGGCATGAACGCGTCAGGCGCTGCGGCGATGAAGTCGGCCTGGTCCTGTGGCGACAGCATCACCGAGCCGGCACGGAGACCCTGCTGCAGCGAGGCGAAGATCTTTCCACCAACGCGGAAGTCGGGATGGCCCATGTGCTCGGCTTCAACCACCTCCTCGAGCGCAAGGGCCATGCGGCGATACTCGCCGGCGGTCACGCCAGTTCCGGCCGCGTGACCTGCAGCGCTCCCGACGGGCATCGGGCCACCTGCGCTGCGACCTCGTCGGGTGGCGCGGCCTCGGGTGCCACCCAGCGCCGGCGCTTGATGTCGAACACCGCCGGCAGCCCACGGACACAGATGCCGGTATGCCGGCACTTCGCGGGATCGAAGGTCACCGTAATCTCCGGCGTCTCGTAAACCTGGAGCCGTGTCGTCGTCATCGCAGCATCTGGCGTCCTACGCCTGCAGCAGCCCCTGCAGCTTTTGAATCGTGCCCCAGTTGCGAGAGGTGATGCCGTCGCCGAGCACCTTCTCCACCTCGACCAACACACGGCTCTTCGACACGCCGTCGGGGCACCACAGGTAGCACACCCGCTCGCCCAGCGCGAGGCGCTCGGCGCGCCACTTCTGGCGAGCCAGCGGCTCGAGGCGGGCGCGATCGTCGCGGCTCGCCAGCACACCCACCAGCAGCCGGCTCGGGTGGGTGGCGACCTTCAGGAGCGAGTTGCCGCGCACCGCGACGTCGAGTTCGGCTGCCGTGAGCACGGTGACGCGCGACTTCACTCCCAGCTTCTTTTCGATCTCGGCGCCGATGCGCCGCGACGGATCGCCGCTGCGGCCATTCGCGGAGAACACCACGTTGCCGCTGTTGAGCAGCGTGCGCACGTCGCCGTAGCCCAGACCGCCCATGAGGGCGCGGAGGTCTTCCATCGCCACGCGCTTGGCCGTGCCGACGTTGATACCACGCAGCAGAGCGACATGGTTGGCGGGCATCTGGCACCTCTCGCGTTAGCGGCGCGCCGTACGCTTCTTGCCCTCTGTCGAGAGTGCGAAGCTCTCCGGACGCGTCAGGTTTTTGATGAACTCGACGCGGCGCGCTCGCATGGCGGTCCAGTCGTCGTCGATCGCCACCATACGCACGGGCTCGAAGCCGGCGTCGCCCTTGGCCTTCTTCGCCACGACCCTGGCCAGGTCGTCGACCTCCTTCTGACGGGTGACGAATGCGAGGGAGAAATCGACGCTCTTCACGTCGGCAGGACGCCGCTTCACCGTGACGCCGTCGAGGGCCTTCAATTGCGATTCGAACGACGGCGGCGCGTTGACCACCAGGACGGCGGTCTGATCTTTCAGATTGAGCTTGCCCCAGACCTCGGCCACGCCGCTACCTCGCCCTCATTGTGCCGCACGCGCGCTCGGCAGTCACGCGGGGACGACTCACGATGGGCCGTGATCGGCGGGCCTACTCGTAGAACGCTGGCGACGTCTTGAGCTTGGCGTGCGCCGTCAGGTCGTGCTGAATCCAGAGCGCCGCGCCGGTGCGCTTCAGGAACGTCTCGACACTGGCGCGTGCTGCGCGCGTCTGCGCCTCGTTGAATTCGAACGTCGGGTAGCGATCCATCGTGCGTTCCTGTGGGTAGTGGTACAGGTCGCCCGACAGCAGCACGCCGCCGGTCTTCGGCAGCTTCACGTAGAGCACCTGGTGTCCCGGGGTGTGGCCGTGTGCCTGCTTCAGGATCACCGTCCCGTCGCCGAAGACGTCGTGTTCGTCGGCGGTCACGACGACGCTCTTGCTGCTCCGGAGGCGGCTGTAGGTTTCGGGCCGCACGCTGCCCGGCGGCTTGTCCACGAACATCGCGTCACGCTCGATCGCGGGCGTCAGCCAGGTGGCGCCGGCGAAGGCGTTGGCATTGGCCGTGTGGTCCCAGTGGTGGTGCGACAGCGCGAGATGGGTCACGTCGCCGGCCTTGTAGCCGGCGGCGGCCAACTGTGAAGCGAGCGAGGCCCGAATGGTGACGCGGCGCTCGGCGCCGTCGGCGAGCACGAGCCGATGCGCCACGGGCTGACCGGTCGGCGTCCACTCTCCGTCGGGCACCGCGCCGGTGTCCCACAGCAGCACGCCGCGCGGGTGCGCAATCAGATAAGCGGCCACCGACAGCCGTGTCTCGCCGACGTCCTCCTTGGTCAGACGATAGCGTCCGGGATCCGACTCGAGGATGCCGCCGTCGAACACGTACAGCTTGAGACCGGCACCACGCCCTGTCCCAGAAGCCGCCGGGCCCTGCGCCGCGGTCGGAATACCGCCGGCCAGAGCGGCCACCACCATCGCGGCAAGAGGCACGAGCCGCGCCGCCCGCAGCCACACTGTCATGGGATACTGCCTTTCTCGGCGGCGTCCACGTCGAACGCCAGATCGCTCACGTCCTCGCCGCCGTTCCAGATGACGCGCGCCAGTTTCCACTCCGGCGCCCGCCGCACGTAGAGCCACAAGTAGTGGCCGCGCTCGCGGATCACCACCCCGGTGTCCCGCTCGCGCAGAGTCTGCGCAAAGCTGCCGCGGTCGAACGCCAGGTCGCCGTCGATGACGATCTCGGCGCTCTCGCACACGAGCTCGCGCTCGTACTGCGCGAGCAGGGCGCCGAGCACGTCGCGCATGAACGACAGGCAGGCAACCTTTCCTTCGCGCGCCGGCGCGTCCGGCGGCAGCACCACCGCGTCGTCATCGAGCGTCGCGGCAAAGTACGACAGGTCGCCCCGGCACTCGGCCGCGATGGTCGCTTCGCGCAAGCGCGTGAGCTGAACGACGTCTGCGTCTGCCATGCCCGGCAGCGCATTGTGCCATAGCGCCCGGCGCCCGCCCGGGTCTGAAGGCCCGGGGCCCTCAGCGGCGCGAAGGTAAGTAATGAAAATGAATCAGGTAGACGCGATCGCCGCTCCCGTGCTTCGCCACCTTGAGCAGGTCGATGACGCCGTGGAAGCCCGAGCGCCGGGCGAGATCGGGGGTGACGTGCGCCAGGCTGATGGGCTCGATCGCATCCACCTCGACCTCGCCGTCCTGGTCCACACGGTAGCGGCCGCCAACCTTGACGTGCGGCCGGGTCCAGATGCGCACGCTGCAGGTGACTTCCCCCCGTTTGATCGGCTCGCGAAGCCGCTTGGTGAAGACCATGCCGCGAGCGTCAGACGGCCGCGTCGAACTCGGGACGGTAGCGCGCCTCGCCCTCGAACGGCGTCCGCGCGGGGTCGAGCACGAGCAGCATGACCGCTGCGTCGGGAATATCCGGCCACTGGCAGCGGACGCCATGGCGCGACGCCGGCGCGAACCCGAACCGCGGGTAGTAATCAGGATGGCCGATGACGATGACGAACGGGGCTCCCGCCTCGCGCACGCGCGCCAGCCCCGCGTGCACCAGCCGCGAGCCGATGCCGCGGCGCTGGCGGTCGGGCCGGACCGCCAGCGGCGCCAGACCGTAGCCGCGCACGACGCCGGCGGCGGCGGCGAGGTCGACCGGCGTGAACAGGATGTGGCCCGCCACCTCACCGCCGTCTTCGGCCACGAGCGAGATGCGATCGGAACAGGCGAGACGGAGCGCGTCCACGATACCGGCTTCGACCGGCGACTCGAAGGCCGCCATCAGCAGGGCGCGAACCGCCGCCGCATCGCTCTCCGCCTCGTCGCGAATCATCGGGTCGAAGCCTCCACTCCTGTTTCGAGCATCTTCCGGAACGTCAGCGACACGCGCCGCGCCCGCGGGAGCGTCAAGCCTTCCCATTCGTCCCCGGTCCGCGCCGGAATGGCGTGCTGCCACTCCTGCCGGACCTCCCCTGCCAGCACCACCGCGCTGCGCGGTTCGAGCAGCACCCGCTGGGTCGGGTGGCCTGCTCGCGCGAACTCCATGACGCAGGTCGAGCCGAGGGTGACGCCGACGATGACGTCGGCGAACACCGGAGCGTCCACGTGCGGCCTGATCCCCTCACCCGGTT
>DATMDI010000299.1:0-6836 GCA_035557875.1 Vicinamibacterales bacterium | reverse complement strand
CTGCTCGCGCAGCGTTGGCGCGAGCGTCTGGCGGCCAACACGATGGCGGGCGGTCAGGCGGTTGCGCACGCCGAAGAGAGCCGGTGGCGCGAGGCGGAGCAGGAAGTGCGCAGCGCCCAATCGCAGTGGACGCGTCTGGGGCCCGTACCGGCCGACGTGGCGGGGCCGCTCAACGAGCGCTTCCAGCGCGCCTGCCGCAAGTTCTACGATCAGCGCCGCAAGTAGGCGTAGCACGCGGCCGCAGCCGCGCCAGATGCAAGGAGACACCATGCTTCGAGTAATGGCCGGGGTGCTGGCGCTGTGCGCAGCGCTGGCCGCAACCGCGTTCGCTCAAAGCGATCCCACGCTCACGCCGGTCTGGAACCTCACCACCGGCTTTGCCGCGCCCGAGAGCGCCTACTACGACGCCGCCTCGGACGCGGTGTTCGTCTCCTCGATCAACGGCCAGATTCTCGAGAAGGACGGCAACGGCTACATCTCGAAGCTGACGCCGGCCGGCGCCGTCGTCAGCGAGAAGTGGGCCACGGGGGTCAACGCGCCGAAGGGGCTGCGCAGCGCCCGGGGCGTGCTCTACGTGTCCGACATCGACGAGGTGGTGGGCTTCGACATCGCCAGCGGCAAGCTGGCGTCGCGGGTGAAGATCGACGGTGCGCAGTTCCTCAACGACCTCGCGACGGCCGCAGACGGCACCGTGTACGTGTCGGATTCGGCGGCGCTCAAGATCTTCGAGGTGCGCAACGGCAAGGCGTCGGTGTTCGTGGAGGGCGCGGATGTCGTCGAGCAGCCAAACGGCCTGCTGGTGGACGGCTCGCGGCTGATTCTGGGCACCATCGGCCCGGCGCCGCAGCCCGGCGCCGCGGGGCGCGGCCGGGGCGCGGCCCCGCCGAGCGGGCACCTCTACGCCTTCGATCTCAAGTCGAAGCAGCGCACGCTCATCACGTCGCAGCCGGTGGGCGGCATCGACGGCATCGAGCCCGACGGCAGCGGCGGCCTGGTGGTGACGGACGTCATCGGTCAGCGCCTGCTACGCGTGAGCAGGGCAGGCGAGGTGACGGTGTTGGCGAAGTTCACGGCGGGCGGCGCCGACTTCGGCTACGTCGCGGCGCGCAAGCTCGCGATCGTGCCGTTCCTGTTCTCGAACAGTGTCGCCGCCTACGATCTCACCACCGCGCTGAAGTAGAGGGCGGTCTTTAGACCGCCCTTCGCCGGCCGGGCTGAAGACCGGCCGCTACGTACCCTCGCTACTCTTCCAGGTACGTATAGCCGTGGAGGCCGTCCTCGTAGAACCGCAGGAGGCGGCCGGCGCCCTCGTAATCGACGCGCCCGGCGCGCACCGCGGTCTCGACGTCGGTCCGGAGCTTCCCCAGCAGCGCCTCGGCGTCGAACTCCACGTAATCGAGCACCTCGCGCACTGTGTCGCCCTTGATCAGCGCATCCAGGCGCACGCCGCCGTTCTCGTCGAGGCTCACGTGCACGGCGTGGGTGTCGCCGAACAGGTTGTGCAGGTCGCCGAGGATCTCCTGGTAGGCGCCGACGAGGAACACGCCCAGGTAGTACGAGTCGCCATTGACGGCGTGTAGCGGCAGCGTCTTCTTCACGTCGCGACGGTCCACGAACCGATCGAGCTTGCCGTCGGAGTCGCAGGTGATGTCGCCGAGGACCGCATGGCTGCCCGGCTTCTCGTTGAGCCGGTGAATCGGCATCACCGGGAAGAGCTGCTTGATGGCCCAGCTGTCGGGAATCGACTGGAACAGCGAGAAGTTGCAGAAGTAGGTGTCCGAGAGCTGCTCGTCGAGGTTCTGCAGGTCTTCGGGCACCTCGTCCATCGTCGCGGTGATGCGCTGGAGCTTGGTGGCGATCGCCCAGAACAGGTTCTCGGCCATGCTGCGCTGCTCGAGCGGCAGGTAGCCGGCCGAGAACAGGCTGAGCGTCATGTCGAGCGCCTGCTGCGCGTCGTGGAAGGCTTCGAGCGCGTTGCGGGCGGTGACGTTGTTGTAGGTCTCGACCAGGTCGAGGAGCGGCTGTTCCCACTCCGGATTGGCCGTCGTCGGCACCTTTTCGTCGCGGAACCCCGAGACGCCGAGCACGTTGAACACCAGCGCGCTGTGGTAGGCCACCACCGCCCGCCCGCTTTCCGAAATGATGGTCGGGTGCGGCACCGCGGCTTCGTCGCACACCGTCTGGATGTGGTAGACGACGTCGTTGGCGTACTCCTGCAGCGTGTAGTTCATGCTCGACTCGAAGTTGGTCTGCGAGCCGTCGTAGTCCACGCCCAGGCCGCCACCGACATCGATGAACTGCAGGCCGGCGCCGAGCTTGGCCAGTTCGGTGTAGACCCGCGCCGCCTCGTTGAGCGCCCCTTTGACGATGCGGATGTTGGTGATCTGGCTGCCGAGGTGGAAGTGCAGGAGCTTGAGACAGTCCTGCATGTCGTGCGCTTTCAGCTCCTCGAGTCCCCGCATGATCTCGGTGACGGTGAGGCCGAACTTCGACCGGAAGCCGCCCGACGACTGCCAGCGTCCGCTGCCGCGCGAAGCGAGCTTCACCCGCATGCCGATCTGCGGCCGCACACCGATGCGCTGCGACACTTCGAGAATGAGGGCCAGCTCGGTGTACTTCTCGACCACCGGGATGATGTTGCGCCCGATCTTCTGGGCCAGCATCGCGGTCTCGATGTACTCCGCGTCCTTGAAGCCGTTGCAGATGATCGGAGTGTCGTTGTCGGCGATCGCCACCACCGCGAGCAGTTCCGGCTTCGACCCGGCCTCGAGCCCGAACCGGTACGGCCGCCCGAAGTTGAGCACCTCTTCCACGACCTGGCGCTGCTGATTCACCTTGATCGGGTAGACGCAGCGATAGTCGCCCTGGTACTGGTTCTGCGCGATGGCCGCCTGGAATGCCGAGTAGATCTCGCCGAGGCGGTGCTTGAGGATGTCGCTGAAGCGGATGAGGACGGGGAGGCTGATGCCACGCAACTGCAGGCGATCGACCAGTTCCTTGAGGTCGATGGCCGTGCTCGTATCCTTGGTGGGATGCACCTGCAGGTGTCCGGCGGCGCTTACCGAGAAGTAACCGTTGCCCCAACGGCTGACCTCGTAGAGCTCGCTCGCGTCGTGCACCGTCCAGGCGCGCGAGGTCGAGGCGTTGGCGTCGATCGGGGCCTGGCGCCCGTTCGTCAGCGTGCTCATGTCCTGTGCATCTTTCAGCGGTCTCCTCAAGATCGGGCCGAGTCCAATCGTAAGCGCCGTGCCGGCAATGCTCAACGAGAAAGTGAAGTAAAGGGCGGTTGCCGCCGCGTGACGCGGACTCGTCAGGTAGACCCGCGGCGCCGGATGGGAAAGAATGAAGGTCGCCCATGACAGACCGCGACCCGGCGATTCGAGTGCTCCTGCTCCCCAAGGACACCAACGCCTACGGCACGATCTTCGGCGGCGTCATCCTCTCGCACATCGATCTGGCGTCGGCCATCGAGGCCCGCCGCGCCGGCCCTCATCGTTTCGTGACCAAGGCGATGCGCGAGGTGGAGTTCCACGAGCCGGTGTTTGTCGGCGACATCGTCAGCTTTTTCACCCAAACCGTGCGGATTGGCCGCACCTCGGTCACCGTCCGGGTGCTGGTCGAGGCCGAGCGCTGGGGCGCCCTGCCCACCGAAGGGCGCGGCGAGCGAATCAAGGTCACCGAGGCGGAGGTCGTCTTCGTGGCTGTCAACGCCGAGGGCCGTCCGGTGCCGGTTCGCCCGGAAGCGTAAACCTGTCCATGCAGTGGATCAGCTCGCGGGGCACGGCCCCACCCGTGCCGTTCATCGACGCCCTGTTCGCCGGCACCGCCCCCGACGGCGGTCTGTACATGCCGGAGCGGATCGACCCGCTCCCCGCCGGCGCCGTGCGCCGGCTTCAGGACGCCGACTTCGTCGGGAAGGCCACCATCGTCGGTGCGCACCTGCTCCAGGGCGAGATCACCGAGGCCGAGCTGGAGCCGCTGGTCCGCGACGCGCTCGACTTTCCCGTGCCTCTCGTCCAGGTGTCGCCACGTGTCTGGGCGCTCGAGCTGTTTCACGGCCCGACGATGGCCTTCAAGGACGTCGGCGCAAGGGTCCAGGCGCGCCTGCTGCACCATTTCACCGACGGGACGCCGCTCACGATTCTGGTCGCGACCTCGGGCGACACCGGCAGCGCGGTTGCCCAGGCCTTCCACCGGGTGCCGGACACTCGCGTCGTGGTGCTCTACCCGGCGGGGAAGGTGAGCGACGTGCAGGAAGCCCAGATGGCATCGATGGGCGACAACATCCTGGCCATTGCCGTGGACGGCACGTTCGACGACTGTCAGCGGCTCGTCAAGACCGCCTTTGCCGACGACGAATTGCGCCGGCACGTCTGGCTCACCCCGGCCAATTCGATCAACCTGGGACGGCTCCTGCCGCAGGTCTTCTATTACTTCCTGCTGGCGGGCCTGGGGGGCGCGCGCGGTCCGGTGGTAGCGGTGCCGAGCGGTAACTTCGGCGACCTGACGGCCGGCCTCATCGCCAAGCGGCTCGGCCTCCCCGTGCGCCGCTTCGCCGCGGCCACCAACGTGAACGACGCGGTGCCGCGCTATCTCCGGAGCGGACTCTACGATCCCCGGGACTCGATCCGCACGGTCGCCAATGCCATGGACGTCGGCGCTCCGAGCAACTTCGAGCGCATGCAGTGGCTCTACGGCGGCGACCTCGACGCGCTGCGCCGCGACGTTGTCGGGTTCGCCTACGACGACGCACGCGTGGTGGCCGAAATCGGCCGGGTGGAGCGCGAGCACGGCTACCTGCTCGACCCGCACGGCGCCATCGGCTGGCTGGCCATCAACGACATGCTGCGCGGCGAAGACGACGAGGCAATCGGTGTCTTCCTCGCCACCGCGCATCCGGCCAAGTTTCGCGAAGTCGTGGAACCGGCCATCGGCCGGCCGCTGCCGCTGCCGCCGGTGCTGGCCGCCGCGATCACGCGTCCGCGCTTCTCGAAGCCGCTGTCGTCGGATTACGCGGACCTCCGCGCGCTGTTGCGGTCGTAGCCATGCCTCCATTCGAGTCCTACCGTCCAGGCCCCGGCGATCCGCCGCCTCGTCCGTCGGTGCCCGATCGCTACCGCTGGGACCTCTCACCGGTCTGCGCCAGCTGGGACGAGTGGTCGGCGCGCTATCGAGAGCTCGAGGGACTGATCGAAGACTTCCGGGTGTTTCAGGGCACGCTCGGGCGGTCGGCAGCACAGCTCCTGGCGGCCTTGCGCGCGATGGACGCGCTCGGCGCCCTCAGCTACCGGGTCTGGTATTTCGCCGCGCTGCAGTACGACGAGGACCTGCGCGACAACACCCTCAACGGCCGGCGCCAGCAGGTGCAGATCCTCTTTGCCCGGCAGCAGCAGGCCAGTGCCTGGTTCAACCCCGAGCTGCTGGCGGTCCCGCTGGCCGCGATCCAGGCCTGGATGGCGACCGATCTCGAACTGGCGGTCTACCGCTTCTTCATCGAAAGCCTGTTTCACGAGCAGGAGCACGTCCTCGACGAGGCAGGCGAGCGGCTGCTGTCGTACGCCGGCCGTTTCAACAGCGTGCCCGCCGACACCTATTCGGCGCTGACCACGGCCGACAAGAAGTTCCCGACGATCCGGCTCGAGACCGGCGAGCAGGTGACGCTGACCTATGCTCAGTACCGGGCGCTGCTCGAGACCAGCCGCCGCCAGCCCGATCGCGCCGCCGCGTACCGGGCGTTCCACCAGGCGTTTGCCGACAGCCAGAACACCATCGCAGCGATGTACAACGGCGTGCTGCAGCGCGATTGGTTCCAGGCGCGGGCGCGCGGCTACGCCAGCACCCTCGACGCCGCCCTGCACGGCAACGACATCCCGCCGTCCGTGGTCGAGAACCTGATCGCGGCGGCCAAGGCGGGCGTGGAGCCGTTGCGCCGGTATCACCGGCTGCGCCGGCGCGTGCTCGGCCTCGAGCGCTACTCCCTCTACGACGTCTTCGTGCCGCTCGTGGAGCAGGAGGAACGGTATCCCTACGACGACGTGGGGGAGTGGATCGTGGAGTCGGTGGCGCCGCTCGGGCGCGAGTACCAGGAGCAGGTGCGGCGGGCGTTCGGCGAACGCTGGATCGACGTGTTCGAGAACGCGGGCAAGCGCAGCGGCGCCTACTCGGCGCCGGTGTACGGCGCGCATCCGTACATGCTGCTCAACTACAACGAAACGCTCGACGCCGTCTTCACGCTGGCCCACGAGATGGGCCACTCGATGCACACGTTGCTGGCACACCAGGCGCAGCCGTACGTGTATGCGGGCTACACCATCTTCGTCGCCGAGGTACCGTCGACACTCAACGAAGCCCTGTTCCTCGACCTGATGCTGCGGCGGGCGCGGAGCGGCCGCGAGCGAGCGGTCCTGCTGCAGCATGCCATCGACAGCATCGCGAGCACGTTCTACACGCAGGTGATGTTCGCCGACTTCGAGCTCCAGGCGCACCGGCTGGTGGAGCACGACAAGCCGGTGACCGCCGAGGCGCTCAACGCGATCTACGCCGGGCTCGTCGGGGCCTACTACGGTGACGTGATCGATCCGGAGCCGGTCTCGCAGGTGACCTGGGCGCGCATCCCGCACTTCTTCAACGCGCCGTACTACGTCTACCAGTACGCGACCTGCTTCGCGTCGACCGCGTCGCTGATGCCGTCGCTGCGCTCCGCCGATGCGGCGGTCCGCGCCGGCGGTGTCGACCGCTATTTGTCGCTCCTCCGCGCGGGCGGCAGCGACTATCCGATGCGCCTGCTGTCGCGTGCGGGCATCGATCTGAGCCGGCCCGATACGGTCCTCGCGGTG
>DATMDI010000298.1:0-5007 GCA_035557875.1 Vicinamibacterales bacterium | reverse complement strand
CAGGTAGATGATCGCCACGAGGATCACCAGATAGATCAGGGTGTCCTTCACGAAGGCGATCATCGCGGGTGCGCGAAGACCGGCCGAATAGGTGTAGGCGGCCAGCAGCGTGAACGCGATCAGCAGCGGCAGATCGTTCATGAAGACATTGCCCGTACCGCCGAGGCCCACCACCTCGAGGACCGCCTGGATGCCGACGAGCTGGAGCGCGATGTACGGCATGGTCGCCAGGATTCCGGTCACCGATACCGCCAGTGCCAGCTCCCTCGACCCATAGCGGCCGCGCACGAAGTCCGCGGCGGTGACGTAGCCGTGGCGGTAGCTCACCGACCACAGGCGCGCCATGTAGATGAAGATGATCGGGTAGAGGATGATCGTGTACGGAACCGCGAAGAATCCGGCGACCGCTCCGGTCGCGAACATCGCGGCCGGCACGGCCACGAACGTGTAGGCGGTGTAGAGGTCTCCGCCGAGGAGAAACCAGGTAATCCACACACCAAACGTCCGCCCGCCGAGCCCCCATTCGTCGAGGCTCTCCAAGTCTTTCGGGCGGCGCCAGTTGGACGCCCAGAAACCCATGACGGTGACGAGCAGGAACAGGCCGACGAGCACCGCGAGCGCGGTGTAATTCACGCCCGCGTTCATCGGCTGTCCCCCTGCCGCCGCGGGCGCGCGATCCGGATGAGGCGAAGTGCGGTCGCCGTGCAGGCGGAGCACAGGAAGACCCACAGGAACTGATACCAGATGAAGAACGGGAAGCCCGCCACGATCGGCTCGACTCTCGCGTAGCTGCCTACCCACAAGAGCCCGACGACCGGAATCAACAGCAGCACGGTCGCGGCCGCCATCAGCGGCTTGTTGGTCGCGCCGGCATCACTCTGGCTGGAACCCACCTCTACCTCCCTGGACAATCCACATCGCGAGACAAGGGATTATGCCAAGCCGCCTGCGGGAGCGATAGGCAGGTAAAGGAGGTATATGCGCTAGTAGCCCACCGCGGCGCCGTCCTTGCGGTGGTCCGAGCCGGCACGGTAGACGCGGTCCGGCGTTACCATGATCGCCTGGTAGCCGCCCATGTTCTCGCCGTTCACGGGCTCCACGACGTGTCCCATCGCGCGTAAGGCAGACCCCACCCGCGCGGCAAGCGGCGACTCCATCGTCAGCACGTTCGGCACCTGCACGTGGCGGAACCGGGCCATGTCGCTCGCGGCCTGGAGGTTGGCGCCGAGATCGAGGACGTTGAGCAGCACCTGCGCGATTCCCTGCGCCTGCATGTCGCCTCCCATCAACGTCACGGTCATCAGCGGCCGGTCGTTGCGCATCACGAATCCAGCCGAGAGCGTGTTGAACGGGCGCTTCTGCGGCGCAATCGCGTTCGGGCTCTTCGGATCGAGCGTGAAGAGACCGCCGCGGTTGTGCAGCGAGATCCCGTACCCCGGCACGGTCACGCCAGAGCCGAAGATCGAGTACAGGCTGTTGACCCACGCCACCATGTTGCCGTCGCGGTCGGCCGTGGACAGCACGATGGTGTCGCCGCCGGTGTCGGCATTGGTGCCGGGCGCCGGCGATGACGCGCGCGCCGGGTTCACCCGCGAGCACAGCGACTTCGCATGCGCCTTCGACAGCAGCCGGTCGAGCGGCACCTTCGAGAACGCGGGGTCGCCGTTGAACGCGTAGAGGTCCTGGAAGGCGAGCTTCTTGGCCTCGACGACGAAGTGCCAGTATTTCGGGCTCACCGGCCCCAGCGTGGCGAGAGTCTGTCCCGGCGCCCACACCGGCACGCACGCCTCGAGGATGTTGAGCATTTCGTTGGTGGCCCACGTCTGCGCCGGCGGCGGCAGCGTGAAGACGTCGTAGCCCTTGTAGTTCGCGGTCGCGGGCGTTGCCCATTCGCCCTTGTAGCTCGCCAGATCGTCCATCGTCATGGTGCCGCCGAGTTTCGCGGACTTGTCGACGATGGCGCGCGCGATCTCCCCCTTGTAGAAGCCGTCGCGCCCCTGCTGCTGCAGGATGCGATAGGTGCGGGCGAGGCCGGGATTACGGAAGATCTGGCCCGCCACCGGCGCGCGGCCGCCCACGTACCACGTGGCCACGGCATCGGGGTCGCGCTGCGTGCAGCAGCGCCGGGGATCGTCCGTCACCGGTCCGATCGAGGGCGGCAGCCGCCACTCGACCGCGATCCGTTCCGAGATCGGGAAGCCTTCCTCCGCGTAGTCGATCGCCGGCTGCAGCGTCTCCTTGAACGTCATCGTTCCGAAGCGCCGGAGCACTTCGTCCCAGCCCCACACCGCGCCAGGCACGGTGGCGGTGAGGATGCCACGCTGCGGCATGCCGGAACCGGGGGCCCAGTTCTTCGGATCCCAGCGGTACCCGAGCTCGTTCATGCGCGCCAGTGTCTGGCCGCTGGGCGCCTTGCCGCTGGCGTCGAGCGCATAGACCTTGTTCTCTTTGGCGATGTAGATGATGGCGAAGAGGTCGCCGCCGGGGCCCACCATCATCGGCTCGACGAGGGTGAGCATCGCGGCCGCGGTGACGGCGGCGTCGATGGCGTTGCCGCCGCGCTTCAGAATGTCGAGTCCGGCTTGAGCGGCCAGCGGCTGACTCGTGGCCACGACGCCGTTGCGCGCCATCACCTCGGAGCGGCGCTGCGGCATCCAGCCGTCCGCGCGATCGCCGGGCACGGCGTTGCACCATGACGGCCTCACTTCGGCCTCGCAGGACTGCACTGGCGACTGCGCGGTGGGGAGCGCCGTGCCGAGCCCGACAGCCATGACCGACAGCAGCGCGCCGAATCTCGCCGGCATGCGCATCACACCCTCCTGTAAGTGTCCGGATGCTAACACCCCGGGGGCGCGATCGTGCCCTACAGACTTGCGTGAGGAGTCGTGCGGAGGGCCGGATTTGTAACTAGCCCGCGGCTTCGACGAGGGTGCGGAGCGGCGCCACCCGCGGCTCGCGCTGCTGGTCGCGGATGAATTCCAGGGTGGAGTGGAGGGAGGAGATGATCGACTCGACGTTCGCCTCGGCCTCGCGCCGGCGCAGCCTCAACCCGTCGATCTCGCGCTGAGCGTCCTCGAGACGGTTCTGCGCCGCCATCATCAGCAGCTCGGCGCGGCCTTGCGCTTCCCTCACCAGGCGATCGGCGTCGAGCTTGGCGCTGGCGCGCACGTCGTCGGCCACCTTCTGCGCGTGGACGAGCGTGCCCTTGAGCCCGTTCTCGAGATCCTGATACTGGCGGATCGACGTCTGCAGGCGCTCGACGTCCTGACGCAGCCGCTCGTTCTCGCGCAGCGCCAGCTCGTAGCTCTCCGACGCCTCCGCGAGGAACGCGCGCACCGCCTCCTGCGAGTAGCCGCGCCAGCCCTGGGCGAACGTGGTCTGCCGCATTTCGAGCGGCGTGATCGGCAGGGCGCGCTCCGGGTCGGTCGTGGTCTCGGCCCGCTGGTTGAACTGCAACATCGTCGTCGGCTCCCGTAAGACGCCGCGCCGTGGTTGACTGGCTAGCGGCTCCCGAATATCGCCGTCCCGACCCGGACGATCGTGGCACCTTCTTCGATGGCCACCTCGAAGTCGCCGCTCATGCCCATCGACAGCTCACGAAGCATGGGTGCGGGGACCCCGGCGGCCAGCCACTCGTCCTTCAGCGCGCGCAGCCGTCGAAAGTACGGTCGTGCGTCCTCCGGAGTGTCCGGCACGGGCGGCAGCGTCATGAGCCCGACGACGTGGGCGGCGCGACATGCGGCCGCGGCCTCGAAGAGGCGCGGCACCTCGCCCGGGACGACGCCAAACTTCGTCGCTTCCCCCGCGAGGTCCACCTGAATCAGCAGACCCGGCGCCTGTCCCGCGTCAGCCGCGGCGACATCGAGCTTCTGAATGAGCTCGACGCTGTCCACCGACTGCACCATCGCGAAGGCCGGCCCCGCTTTACGGGCCTTGTTCGACTGCAGGTGGCCAAGCAGATGCCACCTGATGGTTAGGTCGGCCGTTTCCCCGATCTTCTGTAGGGCTTCCTGCACGCGGTTCTCGCCGAAGTCGCGCTGACCGGCGGCGTACGCGTCGCGAACTGCTTGTGCTGGAAAGGTTTTCGAAACCGCCACCAGGCGGATGGAGGAGGGGTCGCGGCCGGCTGCCCCAGCCGCCGCCGCCATGCGGGCGCGGATCTGGGACAGCCGATCTGAGATTGAGGACGTAGCCTTTAGCCTCTAGCCTTTGGCCTACTTGCGTGAGCCCTGAGCCTATTTCTTGACCATTGCCTGAAGCGCGGGCAGGGATCCCTTGACCTCGGCGGCTTTGGGACCGTTGGGGTCGATCTTCAGATAGGCCTCGAGCGCGGTGACGGCGTCCTGGAACTGGCCCAGATTGAGCGCCGTCATGCCGAGCTGGTAGTGCGCCAGCGCGTGGTTCGGGTCCGCCTTGGTAGCCGTCTCGAACTGCGTCTTGGCCTCGGCGAACTTCTGCGCGTTGAACAGGATCACGCCCTGGTTGTAAGCGGCCTCGGCGTTGCCGCCGCCGCCGGCCACCTGGTACTTCGCCGCGTTGGCGCTCGCCTCGGCAGCGAGGTCGAACTTCTTCTGCTGGTTGTAGAGCGTCGCCAGACCGGTGTAGGCGTCCCCGTTCTCGGGCTTGAGCTCGATCGCCTTCTTGTACGACACCTCGGCCGCAGCGAGGTCCTTCTTGTTGGCCTGCGCCACGGCCAGGTTGTAGTAGCAGTCCGCGCAGGTCGGCATCTGAGTGATCACGTCGTTGAACTTCGCGATCGCCTCGTCGTTGTTGCCGGCGCGCAGCGCCGTCATCGCCTCGCCCGCCAGCGCCTGCAGCTTCTGCGCCGCCGCCTTGTCCGCCGGCGTGACCGCCGCACCTGCGGGAGCGAGCGTGAACGTGAGCGGGTTGTTCGGGCCCTGCCGGACGTTGGCCTTGGACGTGGCCGTGCCGACGCCGTCCTTCGACGCCGTCACCTGGTAGCCGCCCGACTGCAGACCGACCTGGAGGAACTCCCCCTTGTTGTCG
>DATMDI010000297.1:0-6210 GCA_035557875.1 Vicinamibacterales bacterium | reverse complement strand
GACGGGCACGACTCGCACACGCAGCACCAGCAGATTAGGCCCACCGAGTGCCTCGATCGCCCAGCGCCGCCGGTAGCGCGCCCCATCCGGCGGCCGAACGCCACCTCCGAGAGACACGCCGCGCGCGTCGAGATAGTCCACGTAGCCGGGGGTGTCGCGGGTGAGCGCCCAGACCGGCGACGGGCTGAGCCCGGTGCCGCCGAACGTGCGCTCGGGAACTGCCGCGATGTCGGTAGTGGTGTCCGTGATCGGCTGCCCCGCTTCGTCGATCGTGAAGGCGAGCGACCGCAACTGCTCCAGCTTCTGCCACGCGAGCACGGTGCCCTCGCCCGCCGTGCGCGCATCGACGGTCGCGGCCGTGGCCACGGCAAACAGCTGCGCCGCGGACAGGACGGCTCCGGCCAGCACCGCCGCCGCCACCGTCACCTCGATGAGCGAGAAACCGCGCGGACTCCCCAGGGATCGCATTGCGCCTCCGGTGTGCGGTGAGGCGGTGCAAGGGCAGGACCCGCAGACCGGACGCGGTCAGCGCCAGCGTTTGTGGGGCAATGCGCCGCTCGGGCCGGCCGGCGCGCGCAGAATCAGCCGATCTCGACCGCCTCGGGCGTCAACGTTTCCGCCTGGCTGGTGCGCAGCGGGAACGTCAGCTGGAACGAGGCGCCGCCGAGGGGCGAGGCGGCGACGGCGATGCGGCCGTTGTGCGTCACGACCAGCTTCAGCACGATGGCCAGGCCGAGGCCGGTGCCGCGCGACCGCGTCGTGAAGAACGGCTGGAAGATTTTCGAGCGCGCCGGCTCGGGCACGCCCGGGCCGTTGTCGTCCACCACGATGCGGCAGGTGCGCTCGTCCATGTGCCCCAGCACCGCGATGTGCGGTGGCACGCCGGCCGCCTGACAGGCCTCGGCGGCGTTGCGAAACAGATTGCCGAACACCTGGCGCAACAACACTTCGTCGCCGTCGATGACCCCGAACTCGCCCGTGACGCCGATGACCGTGTCCGCGGGCAGCTCGTGCGCCAGTTCTTCGGCCGCCCGGCGGATCACGGGCTCGAGCTCCACGGTCGCGCACACGACCTGCTCGGGCCGCGCGAACTTCAGGAAGTTGGTGACCACGTGCCCGAGCGCCTCGGTTTCCTGACGGATGCCGTCGACGTAGGGCTGGTAGGCCGGCGGCAGATCGTCGGGGCGAATCAGGCGGCTGTAGCCGTGGATCGTCGCCAGCCCGTTGCGGAACTCGTGGGCGATGCCGGCGGTGAGCTCGCCCACGCGCGCCAGCGCTTCCTTCAGCCGCAGCTGCTCCTCGAGCTCGATCACCGGCGTGAGGTCCGAGAACAGGCAGATCGCCCCTTCGCTGCCATTGGCGGCCGCCGCGAGCGGCGATACCGTGACCGACAGGTGCGTCACGCCGCCGCGATCGACCGGAATGCGTCTGCGGGCCACCGGTGCGTGGGTGTCCAGACAGCGGGCGATGAGCGCCTGTAGTTCCGAAGCGCCATCGAGAAACTCGCGGTAGTCGCGCCCGCACACGTCGCCGGGCGCCGCGAGCAGGCGGTGTCCGGCGGGATTGAGGATCTCGACACGTCCGGCAGGGTCCACGACCAGCAGGCCGGCGGCGAGGCTCTCGACGATCTGGCCGTTCAGCTGCTCCGACGCGATGGCCCTGATACTCATCGCGTGCTCCTGGGCCTTGAGCTTCGACACCGCGTCCTGCAGCGCCATCGAGAGGAGCGCTGTCTCCGAGCCGGTGTCGCGCAGGCGGCGGCGGGCGCCCTTGGCCGCCGACGACAGGCGGAGCACGGCAAAAATCAGCATCATCACGACGGCCACGATCACCGCCATGAAGCCGAGCGCGAGGACGCTGTACTGGGTCACCGGTAAAGCGAGAGGTACCAGGTGAAGATCTGCTCGCCGGCCACGGCCGCCACCCCGGCGCCGACGGCGAGGAAGGTACCGAACGGCAACGCGGCCTTCATGCCGCCGCGGCCCGACGCCAGCACGGCACCGCCGGCCAGCGCGCCGGTGAACGAGGCAAAGATCAGCGTCACCAGCGTCAGCCGCCAGCCGAGGAAGGCGCCGATCATCGCCAGCATCTTCACGTCGCCCATCCCGAGCCCGTCGATGCCGCGCAGCCGGTAGTAGGCTTCGCCGATCGCCCACAAAACGCCGCCGCCCATCAGCAGGCCGATGAGCGACTCCCGCCACCCGGGAGGCAGAAAGAAACTGAGGGCGAAGCCGATCGGGATGCCGGTCACCGTGATCACGTTCGGCAGGATGCGATGCCGGAGGTCGATGACGAACAGCACGATCATCGCGCAGCCGAACGCGATACGGACGAACCCGAGCGGCGTGGCGCCGTACAGCAGGTAACTCCCGGCGAAGAGCCCGCCGGTCACGAGCTCGACGACGGGGTAGATCACGCTGATGGGAGCCGCGCACGTGCGGCACTTCCCGCGCAGCGCCAGCCACGCCAGCACCGGCACGTTCTCGTACCACGACAGCTCTCGCTGGCATGTCGCGCAGCGCGACGCCGGCCACACGATCGACTGCCGGAGCGGCAGCCGGTAGATGCACACGTTGAGAAAGCTGCCGACAACCAGGCCGAAGGCCGTGAAGACGAACGTGACGACGAGCGGCGGCAGCTCGTTCACTGCGGCTCCCCCGCCGTCTTCGGCAACGGCAGCAGCCGCGACTTGGGGTCGAGCGACACCGCACCGCTCTCGAGCCGATACGGCGCGCCGGTCGGGTCGCTGACGGTGCCGCGGATGTATCCGGCACGGATCACCTCGTCCCAGTTCGCCGGCGGCCGGCCCTGACGCGCCGTGAAGGTCGCCACCACGCGCGTGAGGGTCTCCACCTGATCCATGGCGTCGAGCTGCTTGAGGCGGCGATCGGCCTCGTTGCGGAACCAGTCGTCGCTGGCGCTGCGCAGGATCTGTTGCCACAGCAGCCGCGACGCGTTGCGATTGCCGCCCTCGGCCAGCGTCACCGCAGCGAGCGGCTCCATCCACGTGGGCGCGCCCGGCAGGCGCGAACCTTTGCGGAACCACTCGGCGGCGGCGCCATAGTCCTGGTACGACCAGTAGTGGACGAAGCCGATCGCCTGGTGCAGCTGCCAGTCGTCGGGCTGCGCGCGCAGCCCTTTCTCGAGCAGCCGGATCGCCAGCTCGGGCCGGCCCGGCCCGCCCGGCGGCGCCTCGGCGAGGAAGAGCGCGCCGAACTGGTAGGCCACGTCGAAGTACGGATCCAGCGACGTCGTCAGATCGAGCATCGGGTAGAGCAGGTCGTAGCCGCGATCCGCCCTGCGTCCGAGTTTGGTGTCGCCATAGAGCTGCACCGCGCGAATCCAGTACACGTCGGCGAGCAGCGAGTGATACGACAGCGACATGCGTCGCAGCGCCTCGGGCGAGCGTACGTAGAGCAGCTCGTCGTGTGTGCCAGGCAGCTCGCCGCCGCGTTCCCGCGCCGCCTGCAGCCCCACCACCGACGCCAGCAGCAGCACGAAGAGGACGGGCGTGGCCGCGCGTCGCATGACTACTTGAAGTCGCGGCGTGAGAACACCGCCACCGACGCCACGAGCAGCAGCGCGATGTAGACGGCGCCGTAGAGCGCGGTGGTCGCGAGATAGGCCGCCGGCACCGGCTGCGCGTACACGACCTGCTGCTTGATGTCGAAGGCCGAGAAGTTGGGCAGCACGTAGTAGAGGCCGCGCGCCAGCCAGACCGCGGCGGGCGAGGTGACGACCGACTCGAAGTTCTTGAGGTCGGCGTTGAAATGGCCGATGACCCATAGGCCGAGCGTCAGGCCGGCCGAGAGGAACGGGCTCGAGAAAGTCGAGAAGAAGAGCGCGATCGCGGTGACCAGCATCAGCTCGACGAGGATGAGGCCAACCGCCCGCAGCATGCCCGGGTCGGTGGCTGGCGCCGCCCACGACGCCCGCACCTCTGGACTCACGCTGGCGCCCATGTAGGCCAGCACCGCATACCACGCCACGACCATCACCACGAGGTTCACGGCCAGCGTCAACCCCAGGCCGCAGTACTTGCCGAGAATGAACTCGGCGCGGCTGAGCGGCTTGGTGAGCAGGCTGTAGATGCTGCGCCGCTCCACCTCCTTCCACACCAGGCCGATGCCAATGAAGACCGCGATCATCAGCCCGAAGGTGGCGATGGCCGCCAGCCCGAGGTCTTTGATGATCTTGATGTCCTGCCCCGCCGTGAGCTGGCCGAGCAGGTACGAGGCCGCCATCAGCATGACCGCGAACGCAACCAGGTTGTAGAGCACCTTGTCGCGCACCGACTCGCGAAACACGCTGACCGCGACGGTGGCGATGGTCCGGAGCGCGCTCATCCCAGCCCCCGGTCGTTCTTCGCCGCGGCCACCTGGCGCACGAAGAAGTCCTCGAGCGTTTCGCGCAGCGGCGTCAACGACACGAGCTGGGCGCCAGCCGCGGTGAGCTCGCTCAGCAGATGCTCGGGTGCGGCCGAGAGCGGCAGGTCGAGCGCGTAGCGATCCTCGCCGAGCGGCACCGCCCTGGTGACGCGGCCGGATGTCCGCGCGCACTCGAGCGCGGCCGGCGTGAGGTTGCTGACCACCAGCTCCCAGCCGTGCACCTTGAAGGCGAGGATCTCGGACAGCGCTCCCGATGCCACCAGCTTGCCGCGCGCGACGATGGCCACGCGGCTGCAGAGGGCCTCGGCGTCGGCCAGGACGTGCGAGCTGAAGAAGACGGTACAGCCGCGCTCGCGCAGCCGCAGGATCAGCTGCCGGATTTCACGCCGGCCGAGCGGGTCGAGGCCCGACATCGGCTCGTCGAAGAACACCACCTCGGGGTCGTTCACCAGCGCCTGCGCGATGCCGACGCGCTGCAGCATGCCCTTGGAGAATTTGCGCAGCTGCAGCCGGCGCTCGGCGCCGATCCCCACCTCGTCGAGCAGCCGCGACGCGCGGCGGCGGCGTTCCGCCCCGGCATGGCCGAACAGGCTGGCAAAGTACTCGAGCAGTTCCTCGGCGGTGAGGTGATCGTAGAAGTAGGGATTTTCCGGCAGGTAGCCGATGCGCCGCTTCACCGCGGTGGAGCCGACCGGCAGCCCAAGGATCTGGGCGGTGCCGGACGTGGGGTAAATCAGCTGCATCAGCAGCTTGAGGGTGGTGGTCTTGCCGGCGCCGTTAGGCCCGAGGAAGCCGAAGACCTCGCCCTGCCCCACGGAGAGGGTCAGCCCCTCGAGGGCAAGGTACGGCCTGGGCCTCCAGAACCCGACCTTGTAGTGCTTAGTGAGAGCCTCGGTCCGAATTGCGTCCATACCACGCGAGGCCGGGTCCGCTGCCTCGCGCTCGGCTGTGCGGCCCGCCCGTTAAGTCTTGTTGAGCAGGTAGGCAATCGCGGCGTCGAGATACGCCGGCCGCAGGCTGCCCACCCGAATCCCGTTCACGAAGAAGGTCGGCGTACCGCTCACCCCGAGGGTCTGTCCCAGGCGCACGTCCGCACGTACCGCTTCCAGAAGTTTCGGATATTCGGCGTCGAAACTTTTGACCTGTGCAATTTCGGCAAGGCCCTGCTTGGCCGTATCGCGCGACATCGTCTCCTGCCGCTGGAACAGCCAGTCCTCGAGCTTCTTACCCTCCGCGGGGTCCTTGGCCTTGGCCAAGCGCACGGCCACGGCCGCCTCGCACGCCGACGCGTGGACGCCGCCCAGGCCGCACTCGCCCTCCAGCGGGAAGTCGCGGCTCTCATAGCGGAAGGCGCCGGGGTTGGAGGCCTCGTACTTCGCGAAGATGTCCTTGTAGGCCATGTAGGTCATGCGGCACGCCGGGCACTGGTAGTCGTTGAACTTCATGACCAGCACCTTGACCCCGGCCGGCGGGAGTGCCCCCGGCACGCGGGGCTGCGCGTCGATCCACCGGTGCCATTCCTCGAGCTGCGCCTGATCGAGCGTCTCGATGGGCGCGGCCGCTGCGGCCTGCGCCGCCGGCTCCTGGATGGCCTCGCGCGGGAAGAGCGCGACGAGCGCGATCGATCCGAGCAGCCATGCGGCGCCGATCCCGATCGCGGTCGGATTCGACACCAGACCGCTGATGTCGCCGCCGATGCCCGAGACCAGCGATCCCAGCTTGGACGGCGCGATGGCGCTCGACACGATGAAGATGCCGGCCACCGACACGTAGACCGCCACGCACAGCGGACACGTCTTCTGCAGCACGAAGAACGAGGCGT
>DATMDI010000296.1:0-7623 GCA_035557875.1 Vicinamibacterales bacterium | reverse complement strand
TTTCTGCCGCGTGTGGGCCCGCCGATCCGCCGCCGAAGCTCAGTTACCCAACGGCGATGACCGGACCGGTCGTGGACGACTACGGCGGTACCAAGGTGCCCGACCCGTACCGCTGGATGGAGTCGCTCGACTCGAAAGAGGTGGCCGAGTGGGTGGCGGCGTCGAACGCGGTCACCGACGCCTACCTGCGGGCGCTGCCGCTGCGGCAGCCGTTCGTCAGCCGCCTCACCGCGCTCTGGAACTATCCGCGCGTCGGCCTGCCCTACGTGGTGGACTCGGGCGCCTTGTTCTATTCGCGCAACTCCGGACTGCAGCGGCAGGCGCCGGTCTACCGGCGCGCCTCGCTTTCGGCCGAGCCGTCGATCGTCCTCGACCCCAACGTCATCTCCGAGGACGGCTCCGTGTCGGTGGGGCAGTGGTCGCCCTCGCCCGACGGGTCGCTCCTCGCCTACGGCCTGGCGGAAGGCGGCGCGGACTGGCGCACGGTAAAGGTGCGCAGCGTGGCCACGGGGCAGGATCTCTCCGACGAGGTGCGCTGGATGCGCTTCTCGGACACATCGTGGACCAAGGACGGCAAGGGGTTCTTCTACTCGCGCTATCCGGAGCCGCCCAGGAACAAGGTGCTCGAGGCGGCCTTGGCCAACCACGCGCTCTACTACCACCGCGTCGGCACGCCGCAGTCGCAGGACGTGCTCGTCTACGAGCGGAAGGACCTGCCGGAATGGATCGTCAACGGGGGCGTGTCCGAGGACGGCCGATACCTCTTCGTCCTGATGTTCCAGGGGGCCGACAACAAGAACCGGCTCTATTACGCCGATCTCGGGAACCCGAAGGCGCCAAACGTCACCGCTCCGGTGCGTGCGATCGACGAGTCGGGTGACGCCGAATATCTGCCTTTCGGCACGAGCAGGTCCACCGTGTTCGTCCGCACCGACAAGAACGCACCCAACCGGGCGGTGCTGACGCTGGTGCTGGGCGCCACGGGAAAGCCGGCGTGGAAGACCATCGTCCCCGAGCGCAAGGAGGCGATCGAGAGCGTGGCCTTCATCGGCGGCCGCGTCATCGCCCAGTACCTCGTCGACGTCCAGAGCCGGTTGTCGATGTTCGGGCCCGACGGTGCGCCGCTTGGCGACATCGCGCTGCCGGGCACGGGGACCGTGGGCGGCGTGAGCGGGCGCGGCGATGGCCCGGACGTCTGGTACGCCTTCACCTCGCCGCTGGTGCCGACCACGGTTCACCGGTTCGATCACAGCGCCGGTACCGACGCTCGGTTCGAGGCGGCCACCCCGCCCGTCGATGCCAGCGCATACGAGACACGCGCGCTCTTCGCCACGTCGAAGGACGGCACCCGGGTGCCGCTGTTCGTCACCGCCAAGAAGGGCATCGCCAGGGACGGCAGCCACCCGACGATGGTCTACGGCTACGGCGGCTTCTCGGTGAGCGTCCTGCCCGCCTACCGGCCCGACGTGCCCGCGTGGCTAGAGCGCGGCGGCATCTGGGTGACGGCGAGCCTGCGCGGCGGCGCCGAGTACGGCGAGGCCTGGCACCAGGCCGGCATGCTCGATCGCAAGCAGAACGTCTTCGACGACTACATCGCCGCACTCGAGTTCCTGGTACGCGAGAAGTACACCGCGCCGGAGCGGTTGGGGGTCATGGGCGATTCCAACGGCGGTTTGTTGGTGGGCGCCGTGATGGAGCAGCGGCCGGACCTGCTGGCGGTGGCGCTGCCCGGCGTCGGCGTGATGGACATGCTGCGCTTCGACCAGTTCACCGGGGGCCGGTACTGGACCACCGAGTACGGGTCGGCGTCGAACCCGGCGCAGTTCCCGTTCCTGTTCAAGTACTCGCCGCTCCACAACCTGAAGAAGGGCACGTGCTATCCCGCCACGCTGATCACGACCGCCGATCACGACGATCGCGTGGTGCCGAGCCACTCGTTCAAGTTCGCCGCGGCGCTCCAGGCCGCCCAGGAGTGCGCCAAACCGGCGCTGATCCGCGTCGAAGTCCAGGGCTCGCACGGCTACCGGCCCACCGACAAGCTGATCGCCGAGCGGGCCGACCAGTGGGCCTTTGCCGCCGCGAACATGGGCATGAAGTAGGGCGGGTGAGGCGGGTGAGGCGGGTAGGGCGGGTGGGCCAGGTAAGACTTGTGGCCGTGGGTCTTCAGACCCGGGCGGAGGACCGCAGATGGCACGAAGGCACGCATGGTGGCTCGTCGCGATGCTCGTTCTCTTGCCCGCAGTCGGGACGGCTCAGAAGGCGGTGAGCACTCCGGATCCGGCGGCGGCCGAGGTGCTCGCCTTCGAGCGCGAGGTCGAGGCGGCAATCGTGCGCGGCGACGTGGCGTTCATGGAGCGCGCGTGCGCGCCGACGTTCGTGTTCTCGCACGGCGACGGCTGGACCACCGGCGGCGACCCGTTCCGGGTCGACGACCGCGCGCAGTGGCTGGCCGTGGTGAAGGCGGCGCCCTACGCGTCGCGCGAACTGGATCACGTGCGGGTGGAGATGCACGGTGACGTGGCGATCACCTACGGCCGCTACGTGGCCCGCATGAAGGCCGGCGACCCCGAGCGGCAGCAGTTCGACCTGTGGTTCGAGCGCGTCTACGCGAAGCGCGACGGCCGCTGGCTGTATCTGTCGCACCGCACCGTGGACGGTCCGCACTTTTCGAGAGTGAAGTGAAGACGATCGGGATCGTCGGCGGGATCGGGCCGGAGTCCACCATCGACTACTACCGGCTGCTGCTCGCGCGGGCGCCCGAGCTCGCTGGAACACGGTCGCCGCAGATCGTGATCAACAGCGTGGACTTCTGGGCGATGCGCCGGGTGCTCGAAGCGGGCGACGACGCGGGGCTGGCCGACATGCTGGTGCGCGAGATCGCCGTGCTGGAGCGCGCCGGTGCCGGGCTGGCCATCATCGCCGCCAATACGCCGCACAGGGTGTTCGACCGCGTGCAGCCGCGCGCCGCGCTTCCGCTGGTGAGCATCGTCGAGGCCACGCGCGAGGCGGCCGAAGCGCAGGGGCTGCGGCGGCTCGGGCTGCTGGGGACACGGTTCACCACCCAGGCGCGGTTCTATCCGGACGTGTTCGCCGCGCGCGGGCTCGAAATCGCGGTGCCGGAAAAGCCCGACCTCGAGTACGTGCACGAGAAGTACGTCGGCGAGCTCGTCGAGGGGCGATTCCTCGATTCGACCCGCGACGGGCTCATCGGTGTCATGCAGCGGATGCGCGACCGCGCCGCCATCGACGGCGTCATACTGGGTGGCACCGAGCTCCCCCTGATCCTGCGCGACGTACCCTTCGACGTACCGTTGCTGGACACGACGCGGATTCACGTCGACGCCGCGCTGCGCGCTGCGCTAGCGTAGAAGAGATGAGACGGGTTCTGGTGGCTCAAGGGAGGCTTCGATGATTCGGCGCGGATGTCTGGTGCGGCGGGTAGTAGCGGGATTCGTGGCGGTGGTGCTGACGCTGGGCGCGATTGCCCCGGCGCAGGCACAGACCACGGCACTGAACCGGGTGATGCGGCAGAAGCTGGCCGACGCCCAAGCGGTGCTCGCCGCTGTCGTCACCAGTAACTGGGCCGAGCTCGAGCGGCGGAGCAAGGCGCTTGCCGCGGCTACCGACGACGCGGCCTGGGTGGTGTTGAAGACGCCCGAGTACACGCGGCAGAGCGAGGCATTCGTCCGGGCGGCCAACGACCTGGTCGACGCGGCCGCCCGCCGCGACCAGGAGGGCGCACCGCTCGCCTACGTCGCGCTGACGATGCGCTGCGTGCAGTGTCACCGCTACGTGGCCCGGGCGCGGATTGCCGGGAAGTAGGTTGTGGCGACGAGGAACGAGGGCGAAATCTATTCGATGGCCTTGACGATGTCCTCGACCACCTTCTTGGCGTCGCCGAACACCATCATCGTGCGGTCCATGTAGAAGAGCGGGTTGTCGATGCCGGCGTAACCCGACGCCATCGACCGCTTGTTCACGATCACCGTGCGCGCCTTGTGGGCCTCGAGGATCGGCATGCCGTAGATGGGGCTGCCCGGCGTCTCGGCCAGCGGGTTGACCACGTCGTTGGCGCCCAGCACGAACGCGACGTCGGTGGTGCCGAAGTCGCTGTTGATGTCTTCCATCTCGGCCACCTGGTCGTAGGGCACCTCGGCTTCGGCCAGCAGCACGTTCATGTGGCCGGGCATGCGGCCCGCCACCGGGTGGATGGCGTAGCGGACGTTGACCCCCTTGGCCGACAGCTTGTGCGCCATCTCTTTCACCGCGTGCTGCGCGCGGGCGACGGCCAGGCCGTAGCCGGGCACGATGATGACGCTCTCGGCGTTGCCGAGCAGGAAGGCGACGTCGTCGGGCGAGCCCGACCGCACGCTCTTCTGCGCGCCGCCGGCCGCCACGGCGCCCTCGGCCGCGCCGAAGCCGCCGAGGATGACGCTGAAGAACGAGCGGTTCATCGCCTTGCACATGATGTAGGAGAGGATGGCGCCCGACGAGCCGACCAGCGATCCCGCGACGATGAGCAGCGGGTTGTTCAGCGAGAAGCCGATGCCCGAGGCGGCCCAGCCGGAATAGCTGTTCAGCATCGAGATCACGACCGGCATGTCGGCGCCGCCGATCGGGATGATGATGAGCACGCCGAGCACGAAGGCGATTGCCGTCATGATGAGGAACGGCGGCCACTTCGCCTCCGGCGACGCGACGAAGAACGCGATCCCGAAGCCGATCATCGCCAGGAACATCAGCAGGTTGACCATCTGCTGCCCCTTGAACACGACCGGCGCGCTCGAGAACAGCCGGAACTTGTTGCCGAGGCCGGCCAGCTTGCCGAACGCGATCACCGAGCCCGAGAAGGTCATCGCGCCGATGAAGGTGCCGAGGAACAGCTCGATGCGGTTGCCGGCGGGGATCGGATCTTCGAGGTTGAACGCCGTGGGCGAGCTGACCACGGCGGTGGCGATGAGCACGGCGGCAAGGCCGACCAGCGAGTGCATCGCCGCGACGAGCTCCGGCATCTGCGTCATCTCGACGCGCTTGGCCGCATACCAGCCGACGAGGCCACCCACCACGAGTGCGCCGAGCGAGAACCACACATTCTGGGTGACCGCGAAGGTGACCAGGACCGCGATCACCATGCCGACGATGCCGAAGCGGTTGCCCTGGCGCGCTGACAGCGGATGCGAGAGACCCTTGAGCGCGAGGATGAACAGGACGCTGGCGACGAGATAGAGAAGCGCGACCTGGTTCGGAGACAGCAGCTGGGTGGCGGTCTCCATTACTTCTTCGGTTCCTTTTTCTTGAACATTTCGAGCATGCGCTCGGTGACGAGGAACCCGCCGAAGGTGTTGATGGCGACCAGGACGACCGCCGCGGCGCCCAGCGTCGAGCCGAGCCCGCCGCCGGCGCCGGCGGCGAGGATGGCGCCGACGATGATCACCGAGCTGATGGCGTTGGTGACGCTCATGAGTGGCGTGTGCAGCGCCGGCGTCACGTTCCAGACCACGTGATAGCCGACGAAGACGGCCAGGACGAACACCGTCAGATTGGTGATGAGCGGATCGACCGGGACTCCGTGCACGTTAGCTCCTCGCAGGGGCGCCGTCGGCGCAGACGAGCGTGCCGGCGATGATCTCGTCGGCCCGGTCGATGCGGAACTCGCCCGTCTTGGCGTCGAACAGCAGGTTGACGAAGTTGAGCAGGTTGCGCGCGTAGAGGGCGCTCGAATCGGCGGCCATTTCCGAGGGGAGGCTCGAAGGCGCGACGATCTTCACGCCGTTCTTCACCACCACCTGGTCGGCGACGCTGTAGGCGCAGTTGCCGCCCTGCTTCACCGCGAGATCGACGATCACCGAGCCCGGCTTCATGGCCGCAATCGTCTCTTCGGTCACGAGCCGCGGCGCCGGGCGGCCGGGGATGAGCGCGGTGGTGACGACGATGTCGGCGGCCTTGGCCCGTTCCTGGATGAGCGCCGCCTGGCGCTTCTTGTAGTCGTCACTCATCTCGCGCGCGTAGCCGCCGGCGGATTCCTGCGCCTTGAGCTCTTCTTCGGAGAGCGCCACTTCCACGAACTTGGCGCCGAGCGACTCCACCTGCTCTTTCACTGCGGGCCGCACGTCGAAGGCTTCGATGACCGCGCCGAGCCGCTTGGCGGTGGCGATGGCCTGCAGCCCGGCGACGCCGGCACCGAGGATGAGCACGCGCGCGGCCTTGACCGTGCCGGCAGCGGTCATCAGCATCGGCATGAAGCGGCCGTATTCGTACGCCGCGACGAGCACCGCCTTGTAGCCGGCGATGTTGCCCTGCGACGAGAGCACGTCCATTGCCTGCGCGCGCGAGATGCGCGGCAGCAGCTCCATGGCGAAGGCGGTGACGCCCGCGGCGGCCAGACCGTCCATGCCCTCGTGCGGCGCGAGCAGGCCGATGAGCAGACTGCCGCGTTTGAGCAGCGGCAGCTCCTGGTCTTCGGGCCGCCGGACCTTCAACACGATGTCGGATTGACTGTAGACGTCGGCGGCGCCGGGCACGATACGCGCGCCGGCGGCTTCGTAGTCGCTGTCGCGGATGGCGGCACGCTCACCGGCACCGGCCTGGACGATCACGCCGTGCCGGCCGCCCGCCACGAGTTTCTTCACTGTTTCCGGGGTGGCAGCCACACGTGCCTCGCCCGGGTAGATTTCGGCCGGTACGCCGATGTGCATCGAGTTGAACCCCTGTCGAGTGACCCGTGAGGTGCCGCCCGGATTCAACGCTCCGCATCGGCCACAAGGTTGCAGCCCGTTATTCTATCGGATCATTGCGTGCCGCAGTGGACACGCTTTCGTAGGGGGCTCGTCGGGCGGGGCTTCCGCCTTCGCCACGGCTACGGCGGACCACCGTCGCTTGAGCGGAGGTGGTCCGCCGCGCCGTGCACTATCGCCGGCCGAAGGTATCGCAGCTGTCGATCCGGCCGCTCTCGAGGCCGCGCCGCAGCCACTCGACGCGCTGCTCGCTCGACCCGTGGGTGAACGACTCGGGGACGACGCGGCCCTGGCCTTGCCGCTGCAGGCGATCGTCGCCAATCGACGCTGCGGCCCGCAGCCCCTCTTCGGCATCGCCCGGCTCCAGCAGGTCGTGTTGGGACGCGTAGTGCCCCCACACCCCGGCGTAACAATCGGCTTGCAACTCGAGACGAACCGACAACTGGTTCCCCTCGCCTTCGCTCACTTGCTGCCGCGTGCGTTGGACGCGCTCGGACAGGCCCAGCAGGTTCTGCACGTGATGCCCGATCTCGTGGGCGATGACGTAGGCCTGGGCGAAGTCGCCCGGCGCGCCGAACCGGCTGGCGAGATCGTCGAAGAACGAGGTGTCGAGATACACCTGGCGGTCACGGGGGCAGTAGAAGGGACCCATCGCCGACTGCCCGAGCCCGCACGCCGTGTTGGTGGCGCCGCTGAAGAGCACCAGCATCGGCGGCTCGTAGGTGCTGCCGTTGCTGCGGAAGAGGCTGGTCCACGTATCTTCCGTATCCTTCAGCACCACGCGCATGAAACGCGTCTGTGGATCCGTGGCCGGCTCGGAGGCCGCACCGGGCTCGGAGTAGCCGCCCTGGTCGCCACCGGCGCCGCCGATCAGGTCGAGCGGGTTCGT
>DATMDI010000295.1:0-7214 GCA_035557875.1 Vicinamibacterales bacterium | reverse complement strand
ACGGTGCCGAGCACCATGCCGGGGTGGGTGGTGAGCCCGGGCGTCGTGAACAGCCCGGTGCGAGCCTCGGGGTCCGCCGGCAGCGTGCGCTTGGCCAGGCCGAAGTCCAGGATCTTCACGTAGCCGTCGCGCGTCACCATGACGTTCTCGGGCTTGAGGTCCCGGTGCACGATACCGGCGTCGTGCGCCTTGGCCAGCGCCCGGGCAATCTGCGCCGCCAGTTGCAGGCTCTGCGTGAGCGGCAGGAGGTCGTGGACGATCAACTGGCGCAGCGTGGAGCCTTCGATCAGCTCCATCGCCATGTAGCGCAGCGGGCCGGCGCCGCCGACGTCGTAGATGGTGACGATGTTGGGGTGGTTGAGCGCCGAGGCGGCCCGCGCCTCCTGCTCGAACCGGTGCAGGCGCTCGGTGTCGCCGTCGTTCGAGGCCGGGAGCACCTTGAGGGCGACCCGGCGGTTGAGGCGCGTGTCGAGGGCGCAGTAGACCTCGCCCATGCCTCCGACGCCGAGGACCGACAGAACCTCATACGGTCCCAACTGCGTGCCGGCGGCGACGGGCATTCCCTCGAATTATATCGGGCGGGGCGTGGCCCGCCTCACGGTGCCGTGAAGTCCAAGCCGACGGTGGTCTTTCCGTCTCCCGACGGCGTCTGCATCAGCGCGCGGGCCTGGTCGCGCAGCGCGAACATCCGCGCCATTCCTTCGGTCATGCGGGCGGGCTGCCCGTTGAAGGCCGCTTCGAGCGAGGCGAGCAGTTGCCCGTAGCCGTGCCCGAACGCCTCGAGCGCGCCACGCACCTGCGATCCGGCGGGGTAGTCCTTCGCCCGCGCATTCGGCCGCATCGGATACACCGCGTCGAAGTCGACGTCGATGCGCGCGCCGCTCGGCCCGCTTTTCGGCGTGTCGCCCGCGCGATACAACCGCCCTTTCACCAACTGCAGGAAGCGGTAGAAGTGCGCCGGCTCGCGCCCCTCGCCGCAGATCGACTGGTCGGCATCGAACACGCTGTCGTGGGCACCCTCACCCTGTTCGGCAATCTCCGTGATCGCCTGGTGTGCGGTATCCCGGTTCGTGACGACGATCAGCTCGCCGGCCGCGTAGTAGGCGCCGGGCTGGATCTGCCGTGCGACGTCGCCGCTGAACACCGCCTTCTCGCCGAGACGGTCGCAGAGGTCGTCGATGCCGTCCCGCACGGCCGCATAGAACTGCGCGATGGTGTGGAACTTTCTGGCCTCCGGCCGCGCCCGCGGCCCCTCCGGCCGTTCGATCGCCAGGAACGTCTCGAGCGCGCGCTTCGAGAAGCGCTCGATGCTGATCTCGAAGCGGTCGCCGCTGAACGGCAGCCGGTGCGGATAGCGGGGGACGAAGCCGTGGCGCGTCAACGATGGTTCTCCGCGCACCGCGTTGAGGAGATTGGACGCCAGCGTGAGGTGCAGCATCTCTTCGAGCATCACGCTGCGGATGATCTCGGCCGCTACGACGTTCGTGGTGTCCTTGATCGAGATCCACGCCGCGAAATACGGCGGGATCGTCGCGTGCTCGACGGCCAGCGCCGCCTGCAGGTGCTCCTGCAGCGACTCGATCGTCCAGCTCACCGCAGGTCCCTCAGCATCGCGTCGGCGGCGCGAAGCGAGAGCGCCGCGGCGGTGAGCGTGGGGTTGGCCGTGCCGATCGTCACCTGGTTGCCCGCGCCGACCACATAGAGATTGGGGTGATCCCAGGCCTTCATGTTGCGGTCGGTCACGGAATCCTTGCGGCTGCTGCCCATGCGGTGGGTCCCGACGATATGGCCCGACCCCATCAGGTTGTAGCCGGTGCCGTTATAGGTGACGCGCTGATAGCCGCCCGGCGCCGGGTTCGGGTACACCGTCTCGTCCTGCACGCTGGCGTACTTGGTAATCGTCGGCCAGACCGTCTTCACGGCCGCCTCGACGCCCTTGAGCGAATAGTCGGCGTAGCCGTAGGACAGCACCGGCCTGTAGTTGCCCAGCTGGTCGCGGTGTCTCGGATCGATCGTCACGCGGTTGGTGGGCGCCGGAAGCTGCTCGAACATGAAGCCGATCTTCACCATTCGGGCCATCCGGTGCGCCAACTGCCGGCGCAACGCGGTGCCGTAGGTTTGCTGTGCGAGCAGCAGGCTGATCTGATTACCCGGCTCGCTGCTCCAGCCCCAGTTGGCGAGGCTGGCGCGGAAGGAGGCGTGCACCTCGCGGAACCTGCCGTCGCGCAGGCTCTCCACGCCGCTGGTCGTGTCGGGGCCGCGGAACGGATAGACCGGCGTCGGCGAATAGCCCCAGGCGTAGAGGTAGGGGTGGTCCATCAGATTACGGCCGACCTGACCGCTGCTGTTGGCGGCGTTCGACGCCAGGAGCAGGGTCGCGTTCTCGATCGCGTTGGCCGCCAGGACCACGAGCGTCCCGTGCGCCGTATCGACGCGGAACTTGCCGCCGCCCGGTTTTTCGTAGTGTTTGTATTCGACGCCGGTGATGTGGCCGGTCTCCGGGTCGATCACCAGCTTCGACGCCACGCACTGCGTGCGGATCTCGACCGTCGGCTTGCGGGCGAGAACGGCGATGGTCTTGAGCGCGGTGTACTTGGCCTGCACCGGGCACAGCGGCATGCACACCGAGTTGCCCTGGCAGCGCTGTCCCTGGTCGCGGTCGCCCACCGCCGGCACCGCGTCGTAGCCTTCGCCAAGTGAGTATTTCGGGTTCGGCGTCGAGTTCCGCGCCACGGGAATCGAAATCACCTTGAGCGGATAGCTGCCGCCAAAGAGCTTGACGCTCCTGCCGGTGAGCGCGGCGTCGAAGAAGTGATCGACGCGGCTCTGCGGCATGCGGTGCATCGGGTACACATAGCCCTCGGGGAACCAGACACCGAACAAGCGCTGGTCTTCGACGTCGGCCGCCACGCCAAGCTCGGCTTCCGCACGCCGGTAGGCGGGCTCGAGATCGTCGTAGGTGATCGGCCAGTCGAGCGCCTGGCCATAGGTGGACTGCATGCGGAAGTCGTTGGGCACCAGCCGCAGCGACGTGCCCTGCCAGTGGAGCGTCGTCCCGCCGAGCATGCGCAGGTAGTCGCTCATGAACTGCATCGGCGTGTCGTACTTGTAGTACTCCTCGGGGGCGTTCGGGATACCGGGTGACGGCGCCGCAGCGTTCCAGGGATACGGACCGTTCGGCATCCCGCGGACGCCGCCCTCGGTGTAGAGCGTCTGCAGGTACTCGCGGTAGGTGTCCGGGTTCATCGCGCCGGTGATACCCGCCTCGAGGATCAGCACCGACCGGCCCGCCTGCGACAGCACGCGCGCAACCAGCGCGCCAGCCACGCCGCCGCCGACGATCACCGCGTCGTAGTGCGGCGCGCTCATGAGATCTTTCCTTCGCTGAGGCGGGTCTGAGCCGCGTCGTCGCCGAACACCGGATCGATCGACCAGCTGCCGTGGCCTGTCGGGTTGGCGCCCGGCGGATGCGCGCCGGCGGCGCGATACGCGAGCTGCGCCGTATACGCCTGCGCCGACGGCACGATCTTCTGGGTCGCCGACCAGCCCTTCGGGGGCGCGCTGCCGGTGCCCGCATACCAGGCCGCCGACAGGGCGGGCCAGTAGCCTTGATACCAGAGCACGATCAGGTTCGCGCAGAGCGGCCAGACAGTAGGCGAGGGGAGGACGTCGATGCGCATCGCTTCCGCCCGTGCCGCCGCCGAGCCATGCTGCAGCACCGCCATTGCGGCGTCGTAGAACCGCGCCGTGGCCTTGGCCCCCGCCTGCTGCTCGAGGAGGTCGAGGAAGGAGTCCACGTTGCCCGTGCCTTCGAGATCCGTCTCGGTGTAGCCGGTCAGCTCCGCCGAGAAGGCGACGAACAGCGTACGCTTCGCGCTGGCCTTCATGGCGGACCTACTTGATGGTCGCGTCGAGCCGCGTGTGGCCCGACGCCGCCGCGGGCTGCGACTCGTAGAGGAGCACGCCAACCGCCGCCGGGTTGCCCTGGAACACCGCGGCCATCTGCTTCTGCATCACGTGTTTGGCGCTGCCGACGACGAGCTGTACCGCTCCGGCCGGCAGCGGCGCGATCGGGGTCGTGGGGGCGGTGTTGAACCAGCTCCTGAACACGCCGAAGATCACGCGCGCGGACGTCACCATGTGCTTCTTTTTCTTCACCACCAGGTTGGCGTAGGCCGGCACCGGTGAGAACGCCACGATGCCCGGTGCGGGCACCCCGGTCGCGTTGGTGTTCACCTTGAGGTCGAAGATGTAGGGGAGCTGCGACTTGGGCGCGGCGGGTGTGGCGTAGCAGCGGATCCACCAGGTTGCCACCAGCGGGTCGTTCACGTCCGGCACGGTGAAGTCGAAGGAGGCCACGAACTTCACCTCGCCGTATTTCTCGCTGCCCGCCTGCACGGCGACCGCGCTGTCGCAGGGGACGTTGATGCGGTAGTTGCCGTAGGTCTTCGACTGGTCCTGACCGGAGAGGTATTCCGCCACCGTGAGCGCCGGCTCCTGGCCCGCCTTGTATTTCGGGAAGACCACGGCGTTGAACTCCACTTCGTCCACGAACGACGAATAGTTGCTGCCAAAACCGGCATAGCGCTCGAAATTGAGGTTTACCAGCGCCTTGCCGTCGAAGATGCCCGGCTCGAGGCCGGTGCCGGCGAGCAGCGGGCGCACCACGCTGGCCGGGACGCTGAAGAACACCATCATCGACTGCAGCGACCCGTAGTTGAAATTGCCCAGCGAGGTAGTCTGTTGCGGTTTCGCCATGCCGTCCTCCGTGTGAGCGGGTATTCTAGCTGCCACATTGACGAAGAATTCGAAAAGAACGCCACCCGTGCACGCAATCGACCGCGCGGCGATCGATCACGTCATCACCACGAACCTGGCCCGCCTGAAGAAACCGGGCGTGCTGACGGTGCGGCCTGGCTACGAGTTCCGGGGCGGCCGTCTCACCGGCCAGCCGGCCATCGTGGTCACGGTGCTGCGCAAACGCGCGCGCGTCCCGGCGTTGCACGAGCTGCCGGAGGCCCTGGACGGCATCCCGGTGGACGTACGGCCATCCACCGCGATGCAGCGCCTGCGAGCCAAGAAGCCGGCCCACCACGCGCTGCTGGAGCGTTTTGGCCCCCAGAAGCATCGCGAGCCGGACTGGCCCTACGAGCGCCGCGTGTCCGACGGGGCGCTGCTGTCGTCGCTGCCAAAACCGCAGCATCCGGCGTGGAACGCGATGGCGAAGAAGCCGGAGCTGCCCTACACGCCGGCCAAGCCGCCGCTCAAGAAGGTCTCGCGGCCGATGACCATCCTGGCGTGCGCCAGCCCCGACGCCGGCTTCACCGTGCTCGCGGAGTTTCTCGAGGCCGCGAAAAGTCAGCTTACCGTCGGCCTCTACGACTTCACGTCCGGCGACATCCTGCGCACGCTGACCGCCGTGATTACCAAGAAGCGGCTGCCGTTCAAGATGGTGCTCGACCACCCGCCGCTCAATCCCACGGCCAACCAGAGCGACGAGCAGACCGTGCAGGCGCTCGAGAAAGCCGACCGCCGCGCCGCCGTGATGTGGGCGCTCACCCAGACCGACCCCGACACCGCCAAATGGATCTTTCCCAGCGCGTACCACATCAAGGTGGCGGTGCGGGACGGGAACGCCTTCTGGCTGTCGAGTGGCAACTGGAACGTGAGCAACCAGCCGAACTTCGCCGCCGATGCGCCGAGCCGCGGGTCGCTCGGCAACGCCGACCGCGACTGGCACGTGGTGGTGATGGACGAGGGGCTGGCGCAACTGTTCCAGGCCTACATCGACCACGACTTCCAGGTGGCCAGCGGCGTTCAGGCCGACAAGGCCGCGCTGCAGCACCAGCTCAAGGTGGCGATCGAGGCGGCCGTGAAGACGCACCGGGCCGAACAGAAGTCGCAGCCGGTGGAGCCGGTGACGTCGCGCAGCGTGCCGTTCACGCTCGGGAAGCCCAAGGTGTTCACCAAGGCGCGCGTAACCGTGCAGCCGCTGCTCACGCCGGACAAGGGGCGCAACACGACGATGTACGTGGACAACGTGCTGGCGCTGATCAAGTCGGCGAAGAAGCGCCTCTACATCCAGACCCAGTACGTGCATCCGACGTCACTGCCCGCCGACCGCAGCTTCATGCTGCTGGTCAACGCCGTGGCCGACGCGGTGCGCCGCAAGGTGGACGTCCGTCTGATCTGTTCGCAGTACGAGAACACGCCGCAATACGTCGAGCTGCTGCACGAGGCCGGGCTCTCGGGCGTGCTGCGCGTCCAGGACCGGGTGCACAACAAGGGCATCGTCGTCGATTCGAAGACCGTGCTCGTGAGCAGTCAGAACTGGTCCTCGGCTGGGGTGCTGCAGAACCGCGACGCCGGCGTCATCATCGGCCACCCTGGCATCTCGCAGTACTTCGAGGCCAACTTCCTGCAGGACTGGAACGACCGCGCCGACGCCCGGGTGAAGGGCACCTGAGGAGGCCCGGCGCCGCGATCACTGTGGCGCGTCGCTCACCAGCGCCCTGGAGTGCCAGTTGAACCGGATGGTGAGGGCCCGGATGACGAAGAACAGCGCCATCGCGCCCAGACCAGCCGGCGTTGCGGCCATGCCGCTCAACTGCGTCAGGACGACGAACATCACGCAGGCGAGGAGCAGGACCAACGTGGTGTACTGACCGGGCAGCAGGAGATGTGAGGGTTCGTTCGCCAACACATCGCGCAGCACGCCGCCGCCGACGCCGTTGAGCACACCCACCAGAACGACCCCGGGAATCGCCAGTCCCTGCGCCTGGGCCAGCTGCATCCCGACGACCGCGTACGCGGGGACACCGACCGTGTCGATCCACTCGACGAGCTTCACTAACGTGTGCCACTGCGGAAGCGCCACCTTGGTGCTGATCGCCACCAGGGCCGTGGCCGCTGCCACCAGGACCAGATAGACGCCATTGGTCAGGAACACCGGCGTCCTCTGCAGCACGATGCCATCACGCAACAGACCTCCGCCGACCGCGGAGACCAGGGCGATGACGAACACGCCGACGAGGTCGTATCGCCGGTGCACCCCGATGAGGGCGCCGCTCACCGCCCACGTGAAGGTGGCGAAGTAGTCGAAGTAGACCGGAATCGTGAATTCGCGCGCGTCCGGCCACAAGAGCGGTTGCAACGCCGCAAGGGCCTCGCGTATGAGCTCAAGGAGGGTGGAGATCACCGGACGATCAGCTGTG
>DATMDI010000294.1:0-3570 GCA_035557875.1 Vicinamibacterales bacterium | reverse complement strand
GAGTCGTGATCCGCCAGGGGCGGCGGTTCAAGTAGAGCCGCGGGCGCCCGTCGCGGCCGCCGGCGCCGCCGCCGGGCGCTGGTGACGCGCCAGCCGGCGAAACGCCCGCGCCATTTCCGCGTAGGAGTAGTTCGCGTTGCGGCCGCTGGGATTCGGCAGCACGAACACGGCGGAGTCGCCGATCCGTTCCCGCTGCAGCCCGAGCGCCACGGCGTCCTTGCGCTCGGGAAACATCGCGCGGAACACGGTGACGCCGATGAGCGCGACCACCGCGGGGCGGTACCGCCGGATCTTGCGGCGCAGCATCACGCGTCCGGCTTCGTATTCGCGGCGTTCGAGCGAGTCGATGCCCGGCGTCGGTCTCGGCACGAGGTTGGTGATGCCGTAGCCCCAGTCCGGCAGCCGGACGTCGTCGATCCAGGACAAAGGCTCCGGCACCAGCCGGGCCTCGTAGAGCAGCTTCCAGAACCGGTTCGAGTAGCCGGCGAAGTGATGCCCGGTGAGCGACGACCGCACCCCGGGGTTGATGCCGACGAACAGGACGCGCACGCCGGGGCGGATGCGGTCGCGCAGCGGCGGCAAGGCGCGCGCCCCTCCTGCGCCCGCTTCCCGGGCCGGCATCAGGCGGGGTCGAGTGCCGGCTGCGGCGGCTGCGGCGTCTCCACGTCGAGCGCCGGCGTCAGCTCAGTGGTCTTCACCACCGCCTCCAGGCTCCAGTAATCCTGGGCGGTGCCGACGAACGACCCCGCCACCGGCATGACGCCGCGAGGGTGCGTGCTGACGCCGGTGACGATGTGCCTCAAAGATGTCTCCGCCCCCAGGGTGGGATCGAAGCCGCGCCATCCCAGGGTCGGCAGATAGGCTTCCGCCCAGGCGTGGGTGGCGGCGGCCCCCGCCATCGAGCTGGTTCCGTGCAGATAGCCGCTGGCGAACCGCGCCGCCACGCCGAGGGCGCGCGCCGCATCCATCGTCAGCGTGGCCATGTCGCGGCAGGTGCCGGTGCCGAGCTCCAGCGTCTGGACCGGCGTCTGCACACCCTTGTCGTAGCGGCGCCGGTAGGCGATCGAGCGGTGCACGAGACGGCAGAGCGCGAGCATCGTCCCCTCCGCGTCGTTCGGATCCGGAGTCAGCGAGGCGCCGAGCCAGTCGCGCAGGCGCTGCGTGGCCTCGGGAAACGACGCTGCCTGATACGCCGCGGGGACGCCGCCTTCCAGCGGGTCGTATACGGGAGGGAACGGCACCTGCCACGGCTCGTGCAGGTGGCGCGCCGGAAACGGCAGCAGGCGTTCGACGACGACGTCGTTGACGATGCTCAAGGTGTCCGACGCGTCGAGGAAGTCCACGAGAGCGATGGAGTTGCCGAAGACATCACGCACCCACACCAGATGATGCGCCGGCTCGATGGCCAGCGCCATCCGCTCGATGCGCAGGTCGTGGCCTTCGCGCGGCCGCACCACCAGGCGGTGCCGCCCGAAGCGGACCTTCTGATGGTAGCGGTAGATCGTCCGGTGCTCGACCTGCAGCCGCATCAGTCCGCGGGCTCGAGCGCGACGCCGCGGCGATCGAGCTGCCGGCGATCGTGCGGCGTGAAATGCTGCCCCTCCGCCAGCTCGCACGTGACCTGCGACCGCGAACACGACACGCTCCCGAACATGCTGGCGACGGCGGCATCCGCCGCGTCGCGCCCGGTGCCGACGCGCACCAGGCCGTTCAGCGGTGCCAGGTGCGTGGCGTCGAACACCACCCAGTTGCCGCCGATCAGGCATTCGAAGCAGGCGTGGAAGTCGGGCGGGTCGAGCTGATAGGCATAGCCGGCGAAGTAGCGAGCCGGGAGGTTGAGCGCCCGGCACAGCGCGATGCCGAGGTGAGCGAAGTCGCGGCAGACGCCGGTGCGCTGGGTGACGGTGTCGAACGCCGACGTCATCGAGTTGGTGCTGCCGCGCAAGTATTCGACGTTGTCGTGGATCCAGTCGGTAATCGCCACGACCTTCTTGTGCGGGTTCTCGATGCCGCCGAAGAGGTCCCAGGCGAGCCGGCTCAGCCGGTCTGATTGGCAATATCGGCTGGGAAAGAGATACGGAATTGCAGAGGCCTCCAGCGCCGCGACCGGCGTGGCCGCCACCGCGCCCGCCGCGTACACGTGGACGCCGCAGTCCACGCTGGCCGCGTAGTGGATCGCGAGCGTCTTGTGACGCCCGGTCTCGAGGCGCAGGAAGCGATTGCCGTTGTTTTCGAGCGCGAATTCACTGACCGGCACGCGCGGCGAGACCGAGAACTCCTCGCTCAGGACGGTCTGCGAGGTGCTTTGCTGTGCCTGGATGTTGAGAATCAGCGTGGACGGAAAGCGGGTGGCGTACTCCAGCTCACACGAAACGTTGAACAGCATTGCGGTGTCCCGCCCGCCTGCGGTGCAAGCGTCGTACCCCGCCGCGGGAGGCCGACGAGCTAGGCTCAGTAGGGCACGTCGAGCAGCCGATCGCCGCTCCGCATGTCCTCTTCGATCAGTTCGAGCAGCGCGGCGGCAGCGGGCCCGGGCGTGCCGGTGCCGATGGGGCGTCCATCCCACTCGACGATCGGCGCCACCTTCACCGAACTGCCGAGGAGCACCATCTCGCGGGCCGCACGCGCGTCGGCGGCGGGAATGTCGGCGACCTCCACGCCCGTGAGTACCCCGCGTCCCACCAGGCGTGACGCCAGCTCCAGCACCCGCAGCGACGTGCAGCCCGGAAGTACGCGCTCGAATTTCGGGTGGCGCAGCACGCCGTCGGGCATGACGAACGCCACGTTCATGTTCGAGCTCTCGCCGACGAACCCCAGCTCGTCGATGAACACACCGTTGTCCTGCCCGGCCGCTTTCGCTTCCATCTGCATCAGGACGTTGGGCAGGTAGTTGGTCGCCTTGGTGATGGCATAGAGCGCCGGCTTGATCGGATAGGTGGTGGTCATCACCTTCAGGCCATCGGTATACCAGCGCGAGGGATAAGAAAGCCCGCCGAAGACCATCACGAAGAAGCCGGGCTCGGCGCCCGCGGCAGGACTGAGCTCGAGGCTGCCCGGCCCCGACGACAGCCAGTAGCGGATGGCGCCGTCGCGGCGGCGGCTCGCTGCGGCGGTTTTCACGATGATGTCGCGCATCGCGGCGCGCGAGCCGGCCAGCGTCAGCCGCGACCGTTCGGCCGAGCCGAGGAAGCGGTCGAGATGCGCTTCGAGATCGTAGATGCGCCCGTTGACGAGCCCCGCGGTGTCGAAGATGCCGTGACCGCGATGCACCATGTGATCGTCGAACGGGATGAGCATCAGCGCCGGATCGGTGACGATGCCGCCGAGCTGGCTCGAGTAGAACGCATCGAACTGCACCGGCTGCTTGGCCCGCAGCGCGCGCAGGCCGCTCAGCACGTCGTCGGCGTTCAGCATCCGCAAGGGAGGGTGTGACGTCGTCGCCATGTCCACACACTAACACTGGCCAGCACGTATGATGGCCCGATGCACGAGGGCGCCCAGTCGCACCGCCAGATTCTCGAGAACATCGCCCACCGGGCGATGATTCGTTACGGTCTCGCGCCCGAGTTC
>DATMDI010000293.1:0-2508 GCA_035557875.1 Vicinamibacterales bacterium | reverse complement strand
CGGCCAGCGTCGCGCGCATCTCGATCGAGTGCGCCCATTCTCCACTAATTCGCCGCCTGCACTGTTCGATATGCGCAAAGCGGGGAGAGGCAGGACAGGTGAGCGGTTCAGTCCGCGGTCACCAGGCCGTGACGCACGGCGTAGAGCACGAGCGCGGCGGTCTTGCGCACGGCCAGCGTCTTCATGAGGTTGGCACGGTGAACGGCAATGGTGTTGGCGCTGAGCCCGAGCATCACCGCGATTTCGCGGTTGGAGCGGCCGCGCGCCACCAGCGTCAGCACCTGCCGCTCGCGCTCGGTGAGCCGCTGATGCGCGCCCTCGGGCGCCGGGCGTGCGAGAGCCGCTGCCGACGGCACCGCCAGTTCGGGACTGAGATAGAGTTCGCCGGCCGCGACGCTGCGGACCGCTTGGATGAGATCGCCGTCCTCGGCGTCGTCGAACGCCAAGTACCCCTGCGCCCCTGCGGCGAGCGCCGCCCGCACGGCCACGCCGTCGCCCGACCGGCCCAGCACCAGCACCGCGGTCGTGGGATGACAACTCCTGATCTCGCGCGTCTCGGCGGCGCCAGCGTGCCGGGTGACGGCCCCGAGCACCACGACGTCGGCGGGCACGCTGCGCAGGAGACCGGCAGCCTCGACCGCCGTCGCGACACTCGCCACGACCGCGATGCCGGCGGACGACAGCACCTGACTGAACCCGCTTCGCACGAGCGGACAATCACCCACCAGCATCACGCGGACTGGGTCGCTCTGGGTCGCGCTCATGCACTCTCCCCGCACCGTTTAGACACCGTCTCACCCCTTTGCGTGACCGCCCACACCGGCCAGGCCTCAGTCATCTGACGCGGTGAAGGTCACGCGCGTTGGGTGGTATAGAGAATCGTGGTCCGGGTGCCGGGCCGGTACGGAAACGGCGCGAAGTGGACGTCGTAGCCGGCGCGCGCTCCCACGGCGCGCAACAGCGCGCCGTTCACCCAGGTCACGAGCGATCCGTCCAGCTTTCCCGGCCCCCGGAAGCCCTTCCGGTAGTCGTCCATGTCGCTGACGAAGATGTCCTGCACCTCGAGATACCCGCGCGGGTGCAGCAGCGGCAGTGTATTGGCGAAGCTCTCCCCGGCACCGCGCGAAATGTGGAAGCGCACGTCGTCGGGCGCTTCCGCCAGCAGATCGTCGAGATGCTCCCGGCGCAGCCCCGGTGGCACGTGGGCCTCGTCGCGGTCGTCGAGCGCCAGCAGCCGCTCTTCCAGCTTGAACGCATCCCACACCCGCCGCCAGAACTCGACGCCACGGGGACCAGCAAACAGGACATGCGGGCCGCCGGCGAGCAGCTGGCGAACCGCCTCGGGCAGGGCCTCACGCTCGATCCCGAAATCGGCCACCAGGCCATCGACGGCAGCGCCGTTCAGATAGGCACGCGCCTCGATCAGATACAACTTGCCGTCGCGGCGGACGAGGTCGTCGAACGGCAGGTTGTCGTACGTGTTGGTGGAGTGCACGTACATGATCTTGAAGCGGTAGGCGCCGAGCGCCGACAGCGGGTTGAGCGCATCGAGCGGCACGCCGCTCACCTGGCCGCCGTGATGGGCCACCGCCGCCAGCGCACGCTCGAGACTGGTCGGCGAATAGTCGCCGAGGAGGAAGTGCATCCGGGGATAGAACCGGCCGCCGGCTTCGGCGTCGAGCGCCTTGAACTGGTCGAGCCACGACGCGGCGCGCGCGCCGGTGCCGACCCCGATCTCGAGCCCGACCAGTTCCTGCGGGCACTGCCCCTTGGCGTCGAGCAGCTGCACGCGCGTGAGGAACTCGCGGGCCGAGGCCGCCACCGCGTCGGGGTGATTGGCGTCGGACGATCCCGCCGGCAACGCCGCCTCGAACCCCTTGCCGGAGGCCGCTTCCCAGTCGGCGAGGTGCCGCCAGAACAGCCGGTTGAAGTCCCAAATCAAGCAGTCGCGATACGGCTTGTAGGCGTCGAGATAGACGTGGCGCTGGGCGTTGGCGTCGGGAGCGTCGCCGAGCACCTTCACCGCGCCGGCGAGCTCCGCCGAGACGCGCTCCGGCGAGGTCTGCCGCAGATCGATCGCAATCTCCGCGAGGGGCAGCAGCCGCCCGGCGCTGTCGGCCGCGCGCCGCACGATGACCGGGTCGCGAAAGTTGGTCTTGTACTGGATCCAGTCGAGGTGAACGCGCAACGAGGGCGCCAGGCGCGCGTCGAGCACACCGTCTTCAATCAGCGACAGCATGGCGCCGTTCACCAGCCCCGCGAGCTCGCTTTGCGGCGAGCGGCCGGCGGCCTTCTTCTTGCCTGGAGCTATGTGGTTGATGTGAACGATCACCGTGTGCCCGATCCCGCCCGACGATCTTGCGCCGCTAGCGTACACCCACGCATTCGTCTGTCGCAATCCGTTTCTCGATGCGAAAAGAAATTCAGCACGTGATGGGCACGGAGGCAGCCAAAAAAGAAAAAGGCCGAGTCTCTCGACCCGGCCTTTCGAAACATCGCCGTAATGAA
>DATMDI010000292.1:0-4939 GCA_035557875.1 Vicinamibacterales bacterium | reverse complement strand
GCTGCTGCTGTGCAACAGCCGAGGAGCGTTCCTGGGCCTGATCGGCACGGGCGCCACCTTCGTGCTCGCGGCGAGAGGGAAGACGCGCAAGCGGGCGCTGCAGACGATGGCGCTTGGAGGCGTCGCGTTGTTCTTCCTGCTTGGTGATCCGGACATCCTGAACCGTTTCGTCACGACCTTCACCGGGAGCGAGGCCCGCGACAGCTCCGCCGCCAGCCGGGTCACCTTCTGGACAGCCGGACTGGCGCTGCTGAACGATCATCCGCTCGGAGCTGGCGGCGGCGCCTTCAAGTTTGCGCTCGGCTCGAAGTACCTCAGCGAGCTGAGCGGCGTAGCGGACGCGGAGTCACGTTCGCTGCACAACGGCTACCTGACCGAAGCCACCGACTGGGGCATCCAGGGCCTGCTGCTCAAGCTCTTCGTGTTCGTCGTCGCGATCGTCATCGCCTATCGAACGCTGGAAAAGTGCCGGCGCGAAGAGCGCCTTCTGGACGCGCTCCTCGGTCTGTGCCTGGTGACGACGGCTATCGGCTACCTGATCCACTGCTTCTTCGGCGCGTTTCTCGACCACGAATGGGGGCACTGGATCCTGGCGCTGCTGGTCCGGTACGGTGCGCTCTATAAGGAGGCGGCAGAGGTCGTTCCGGCGGCGGTGCCTGTGGTCGTCGCTCGATCGGAGCCCGTTGCCGCCGCCTGACGATTCTGCGGCGGTCGTCAGGCTGTAACCCTTTGCAGTACAGGACTTTCCAGACTAGAGTGTTCTGTTGTGGCGGCACTTTTGCTTAACAATCTAGGCTGTCGCCCTGAGCGCGGTCTGGCCTGGTCAGAGACTGCTTCCGGCTATTGCATGGTGGCGAAGGTTTCGAAACAGTACACAGCACGGCCGAATCGAGTCGGCACACTCCCATCCGAACCGCCGCTATGAATCCATCGGGCCCGGAGCCTACGGTCAGCTTCTCCAGGGACGATGTCCTCAGGTTCGCCGAGTGGTCGTCCGACAGGAACCCTCTGCACGTCGACGCGGCGTACGCGCGCGGCACCCACTTCGGTCAGCAGGTCGTTCACGGCGTACTCACCGTTCTGACGGCGCTGCAGGAAGGCCGCGGACGACAGGGTTTCGTCCGCGAGCTGGATATCGAGTTCCGGAACGCCGTGGTGCTGGACACGCGATACCGTGCCGGGTTCGAGGTGGACGGCGACGAATGGCGGGCGACGCTGAGCAGTGGCGACCAGCGGGTGCTCGTCGTGCGGTGCTCGGGTCGTGAAACGCCCGTGCCGGCGGACCTCGATCTGTCGTGGCTTGCCCAGGCGACCGGCGCTGTCCGCAGCATTCCGCTCTCGCACTCGATCGCCGAGCTTCTGGAGGGCACGACCGCCGTCGGCGCGTACACCACGCCTCCGACGGCGCACCTGACCGCCGGCTCGGTGTTGCCAGTGACCGCCGTGAGAGTCCTGGGGCTCTGCAGCTACGTGACCGGCATGGAGGTGCCGGGGCTGAAGTCGTTGTTCACTCGTCTGACCGTGTCGCTGCACGCCGAAGCCGGGTCCGACGAGACGCTGCTCTATCGAGCCCGCACCACCCGATTCGATCAGAACTTCCGCCTGCTCGACACCGAGCTGGTGGTAACGACGGCACAGGGCACGCTGGTCGCCACGGCACTGTTACGCAGCTATGTTCCGTTCAGCCCGGTCCGGACGGAGCCGGAGCGGCTGGCGGGTCGCCTGACCGCTGCCGCCGGCTCTCTCGCGGGTAAAGTGGCTCTCGTTACCGGCGGAAGCCGCGGCCTGGGCGCCGATCTCGCGTCTGCCCTCGCCCTTGCCGGCGCACACGTCTACGCGAGCGCCCGGCACGCGCCCGACGGCCGTCAGGAACAGGACGAGGCTCTCCACGGCCGCGGTGCGCACCTCGAGTTCCTCGCCGGCGACGCCGGCGACCCAGCCTGGTGCGCCGAAACGGCCGCCGCCATTCGCGCGAAGCACGGGCGGCTCGACCTGCTGGTCCTGAACGCGTGCGCCCCTCCTCCCGTGCTCCGGTTGGGGCGCGACACGGCCGAAGCGCGCGACCGGTACATCCGCGAGAACCTCCGGCTCGTCGAAGCGCCGCTCGATGCGTTCACGCCGGCTCTGGCCGATGCCGGGGGTGTCGTGGCGTTCCTGTCTTCGTCCTTCGTGGACGAGACGCCGCCCGGATTCGGCCACTACGTCGCGCTGAAACAGGCAGGCGAAGCGCTGGTGCGCACGACTGTTCGCGAGCATCCCGCCATCGCCGGGCTCGTGGCGCGTCCGCCGGTTCTGCAGACGCGGTGGAACGACACGCCGTCGGGCGTCGTCGGCTCGATTCCGGCCGACTGGGCCGCCTCGCGGATCGTCAACGCGCTCGCCGAGCGCGCCGCCGGCCGCGTGGAGGTGCTCACCGCGTTTCCGGCCTTTGCCGACGAGCAGACGGGCGGTGCCAGAAAGCCGGCGTCGTTCAGCCTTCGGCTGGCTGCCACCTTCACCACCGACCCGCTGGTACCGGCGTTCCAGTTCTGGGCGCAGGAACTGGCGCTCGACGCGGCGATCGAGGTCGCGCCCTACGGCCAGGTAATGCAGTCGCTGCTGGACCCCTCCAGCGTCCTCAACGCCAGAGGCCCCGGCGCCAACGTCGTGCTGGTGCGGGTGCTCGACTGGCTTCGCGAGCTCGCCGACGATCATCGGAGCGATCCCGAACGCGTCCGGACTTTCCTGCAGGAAACCGCCGGCGACTTTCAAGCGGCCGTCGGCGCGCATCGCAATCAGGCCGCCTCCGAAACGCTGCTGCTGCTGTGTCCATCCTACGGCGCGGCCTCGGCGGCCGAGAGCATTCTGGTGCGCCAGGCCGAGCAGCAGCTCCTCGACGGCCTGGGCTCGCTCGCCGGTCTGCACGTCGTATTGGCGTCGCAGTTTCACGAGCACTACGGCGTCGACGAAGACGCCGTGCACGACGCGCTGCGCGACGACATCGCGCACATTCCCTATCGCGACGACTACCTGTATGTGCTCGCCGCGATTGCCGCCCGGCACGTGTACCGGCGTCTGGTGCCGACACGCAAGGTCGTGGTGGTGGACTGCGACAACACGCTGTGGCGCGGCGTCGTCGGCGAGGTCGGTGCCGAAGGCGTGGAGTTCGACGACGGCCACCGTGCGCTGCACACGCTGCTGGCGCGCCTCGCCGAGAGCGGCGTTCTCGTGTGCTTGTGCAGCAAGAACGAGGAGCCCGACGTCTGGCGCGTGTTCGAGACGCGAGCCGATTTCTCGCTCAAGCGCGAGCAGGTGGTTGCCGCCGCGATCAACTGGCTGCCGAAGTCGCAAAACCTCCGCACGCTGGCGGGGCGGCTCAATCTCGGCCTCGACAGCTTCGTCTTCATCGACGACAACCCGGTGGAGTGCGCCGAAGTACGGGCCGGCTGCCCCGAGGTGCTCACCATCCAATGGCCGCAGCAGCCGGCCAGTGCGGCTCAACTGGTTCGTCACCTCTGGGAGTTCGACGCCGGCAAAGCCACCAAGGAGGATGCGCGGCGGACGGCGCTCTACAAGGAAGAGTTCCGCCGGCAGGAACTGCGCGCCGCGACGCTGACCTTCGACGATTTCATCAAGAACCTGCAGCTCGAGGTCGAGTTCGCTCCGATGAGCGGCGACGATCTCCGTCGATCGGCGCAGCTGACGCTCAGAACCAACCAGTTCAACTTCACGACGATCCGTCGCGAGGAACCGGACGTGCAGGCTCTCGCCGCCGGTGGGCACCACGAGATCCGCACCGTCCGCGTCCGCGATCGCTTCGGCGACTACGGTCTCGTCGGCCTCGTGATCGCCGAGCGCGGCGCCGACCGGTGGGATCTCGACACGTTTCTCCTCAGCTGCCGCGTGCTCGGGCGTGGCGTCGAACACCGCATCGTGTCGGACCTCGGACAGATGGCCGCCGCCGCCGGCGCGCACAGCGTCACGATGCGGGTCGAGACCACGAAGCGCAACACACCAGCACGGTCGTTCTTCGAGTCGGTCGTTCCTGCGGAGTACCGCGCCGGCGACGCGCAGCGCACCACCGCCGACGTGCCGGTCGAGGCGCTGGCCGCGGTGCACTTCGAACCTTCCAGCTCGGGCGAGGTGGTGGTTGCCGACGAGGGCGGAGCGAAGTCCTCCGGGACTCCGCTGGACGCCGGGCAGCTGCGGCGTCGCGAGGAGCAGATCGCGCGAGCGGCCTTCGAGCTGGCGTCGGGCGCCGCCATGCGCGCGGCCGCCGAGGGGCGGCCGGCCGCCGGAACGTTGGCAGCGGTCCACGCCGCCGGCGACGAGCACAGTGTCGCGGCGATCGTCCACGACGCGTTTGCCGCCGCCCTTCGCATCTCCGCTCAGCGCGTGGCCGAAGTCGATCAGCTCGAGGCCCTGGGGTGCGACTCGCTGCGCATCGTCGAGATCACGGTGGCGCTGAGCGCCCACTATCCGTGGCTTCCCAGCACGCTGCTCTTCGAGCATCGCGCCGTCAGCCAGATCGTCGGCGAGATCGTCCGCCTGTCGCGGCCTGATGCCGCGGAGACATCTGCGCCCGCGCCGATGGCTGGGCGCGGCACCGCGGCGCCGGCTGGCGACATCGCCATCGTTGGCATTGGCCTGAGGTGCGCCGGAGCGTCGTCGCCCGACGAGCTCTGGGAATTGCTCCGCGACGGCCGGACGGCCGTCGGACCGGTTCCTGTAGAGCGCGGGCACTTTCTCCGGCCGCTCGCGGACGAGCGACCGCACTGGGCTGGCTTGCTGGAGGACGTGGGCCGGTTCGACCCCGAGTTCTTCGGCGTGTCGCCGCGCGAAGCCGAGGTCATGGACCCGCAGCTGCGCCTCTTCCTCGAAGTGGCCTGGGCGGCGCTGGAAGACGCCGGGGCGGTGGGCCGATCGCACGAGCCCAGCACGGGTGTCTTTGCCGGCGTCA
>DATMDI010000291.1:0-6957 GCA_035557875.1 Vicinamibacterales bacterium | reverse complement strand
TTCAGCCCTACCTGCTGACGAACGCGTCGTAGACCGGCGTACCCGGCGCGTCGGGCTGGAGCACGGCGCCGAGAACGAACGCCGCGGTGGCCGCGGTGTCGAGCGTGCGGACGCTGCCGGTCAGCGCCTTGCCACGCGCCGTGGAGGGTCCCGCGATCACCCAGGGAATGGTCGTGTCTTGAGGACTGTCGCTCCCGTGCCCCTCGGGCCGGCCGCCGTGATCGGCGGTCACGATGATCGTGGTGTCGGTGGGGAGCCCCGCGACGATACGTCCGACCGCGGAGTCGGCGCGGCGCACCGCGTTGAGATACGGCTCCGACATCCACTTCGACGCGTGGCCGACGAGGTCCACGTCGGGCAGATGGACGAACAGCAGATCGGGACGCGCGCCAAGCGCCAGCGACACGCGCGACGCCACATCGTCGTCATCGGGCGCGGCCAGCACCCAGGTGTCGCAGGCCCCGGTATCGCGGAAGGTCGCAAACTTCTCTTTCCCTACCACCATGCCCGTGCGCAGCCCCTTGGCGCGGGCGACGGAAAAGAGCGTCGGCACCAGGATGGGCCCGCGGGCCGGCGAATAGTCGTCCCACGTCACCCCGTGCTCGTCGGGCCCATAACCGCTCAGCATCGAGATGTGCGACGGCAGCGTGTTGGAGGGAAAGATCGTCTGCGCGCGCCACGTGAAGGCGCCGCGTGCGGCCAGCGCCATGATGTTGGGCGCGCCGGTCTGAAGAAGAGCGTCGGGCCGCAGCCCGTCGATCGAGATGATGGCCACCCGGCCGTGCGTGATCGTCGGAATGACGATCGGCGCGGGCGCCATACCCGGGGAAGGCCCGGTGGGCGAATGACCGCCGCACCCGGACAATGCCAGGCCAGGCGTCAGAACCATCGCCGCGATCCGCAGGAGTCGCATCTATTGAGCCGTGTGAAGGGACCTGGGCTGCAAGAAGACGACCACATTCCACCCCGCGAGTGGGGCCTGTTTCTCCGCAGGCGCGCGGGAAGTCGGCCCGGGCACTGACATCAATCCGCCTGAGGCGTGATCTCCGTCATCTGCGCGGCCGGCGCGGTGCACTCCGGCTGCGCGTTCCCGCGCATGTGTGCACTCGACGAAGGCCGCGCGATGGCTCAGGCGAGATTCTCCAGCAGCGTGCGTTGACGCGTCATCCGGCGCTCACGCTCGCGGGCGAAGCGGGTGATGCCGGCGAGGATCGACGGCGCATCGAGGTGCGCTTCGGCGATCACGTCGGGCTCGAGGCCACCGGTGAGCCACTGGTGGTCCCAATCCGACGTCAGCGAGTACTCGTCGGTGAGCGGGCCGACGTCGTGAAGCGGCCACATTCGGCGCGTGCCCGTGGACACCACCATCAGGTCGTAGCGGGCTTCCGGCGGCAGCACGGCATGGCGATAGGCCTCGGGCTGGCGGTCGAAGAGCTCCTCGCTGATCGCGGCGACGACCCGCACGTTCACGCCGGCAGCTTCGAGCTTCGGCAGGACGCTCACCAGGTTGACCGTGGAGCTCGACCCCTGCGTGATCACGTAGCCATCCCGGGGCTTGCCCGGGGTGAAGTCGCGAATCAGGTAGAACCCCTTGGCCGCGGCGCGGATGTCGGTGTCGGCAAAGGCGCTGCGGTCGGCCACCGGGAAGTCGGGCCGCGCCACTTCGAGCGTGATGACGCCGACCTTCTGCTCGCGGGCGGCGATCTCGGCGGCCGCGAAGTAGCCGGGCGCCACGTCGTTGTAATCCCAGAAACTCAGATGGATCGTCTGGCCCCGCGGGAAGAGCTTCCACACCTGCGGCGCGAAGATGCCGAAGTGGGTGCGCCCGTCGGCCGCCGTCTCGGGGCCCGAGTGGCCGACCAGGATATGCAGCACCCCCATCCGGAACCGGCTGTCCTGGTTCTGCTGGCTCCACACCCGCGCCGGCGTGTACATGAGCGGCGTGAACGCTCCATAGGTCCCGCTGATGGCCCACACGCCGGCAAACTGCTTGGGATCGACCGAGGCGCTCTGGCTCACCAGGCCGATGGCGGTCGAGACGTTGCCGGCCTCCTGGATGGCGGCCTTCACCCGCGTCCCGAGCGGATTGGTCTCGGGGTCGTAGTGACCCCATAGATTGCCGTGCTCGAGATTGATCGACTCGGAGAGGTCGGCGGCGACGGTGAGGAACCGGTTGTCGGTGACGATGTTCACCCACTTCACGATCTCGGAGATGCCGCGGCGCGTGCCCGCCACTTCGCCGGCCTTGCGGAAGAGGGTGACGCCGACGTCCTTCGTAGCGCCGGTGTAGCGGTTGACGACCTTGACCTTCTGCGGCTCGAGCGGCAGGTTCGCCACCCGCAGGCGATCGTCCAGGAACGGATCGCGGTCCAGCGTGATGCGGACCTTCGACTCGTCGGTGAGCGTGTCGCCGATCGACACCAGGCGGTCGGCCAGCCAGTCGCCGAGCCCGTCGCGCTCGAGCACCGACATCGCGACGTCCATGTTGGTCTTGAACTGGACCAGCCGCTCGCGCGGGTCCTTCACCGCGCCGTCGCGGATGCCCTGGAACTGCACCCCGTAGCGCTGCTCGAAGGTGGCCGCCAGCGCGACGAAATACTCGGAGTTCATCTTCATCGCGTAGGGATGGCTCGCGTAGCCCACCACCTGATCGCCGGCGCCGGGAATCTTGCCACCGGCCGCGGTGGGCCAATAGCCCTTCACGGTCTTACCGATGAGCGCAATCGGGCGGCGGTCGAGCGGATCCGCGTCCTCGAGCGACTGGAGCGCGTTCAGCACCTGCGGGTAGTCGTTGCCGTTGGCCACGCGATGGACGTTCCAGCCGTACGACGTCCACTGCTCCACCAGGTCGTAGCCGGTGTACTTCGGATCGATCACGCCGCCGATCAGCGAGTCGTCGATGCCGGCGTTGTTGTCCGAGATCATCACCCGCAGCCGCTTGCCGACTTTGAGCGCCAGCGCCTGTGTCTTCAGCTCCTGGGCGTGACCTTCGGTCATGGCGAATTCGCCCTCGAAGGCGATCACCTTCGGCCCGCCGAGGCTGGCGCCGACGACGTCCCAGAACGCCGCCTTGCCCGCCGCGGTGGCCACGCCGACGCCCGACGGGCCGCCGTTGACGTCGTTGGTGACGTCGATGCTCTCCGCGTGGCCGGCAAGCGCCTTGATGCCGCGCGCCTTCGCCTGCGCGAACAGCGGATGGTCGGCCAGCCCCTGTTCCTGCAGCAGCGTCTTCATCGCGCCGGCGCCGCGGCGGAAGCCCAGCGCGTCGATCGGGAGAATGGTTACTTCGGGGTCGGCGTAGTAGCGCCGATCGCCGGTCGCATTGAACCTCCGCTCCAGCGCCTGCCCCATGATCATCCACAGCGCATAGCAGGTCGGGATGCAGTGCCCGCCGGCCAGCATGAACTTGTCGCTGTAAGGATGCTTGGGACGCCGGTAGTCGAACCGCAGCCCGCCCCGCTCTGGTCCGGCCAGGTGCGTCGCCACGTTGTAGGGCGTGTAGGCGAGCGGCCCGCCGAAGTGCCCGGTCTGCGCGTAGTTACCGAGCAGTACCAGGGTCATGCACGTCATGAAGCCGACGTCTTCCAACCGTTCGAGATCGGTGGAGCGCAGATCGGCGGTGAGCGAAGTTTCTGGAGCGGTAGACAGGACTGGAACCTCCGTTAAAACGGGCGCCTCATCTTATCAAGGCTGGCGACGCTGCGCCCTGTAAACCAGTACTTGCTCGAGCCCGTCACGGGCCTAGTGTCCCGCGATGTACCGGGCGTTGATCCGGACGGCGGCGGCGCCGGCGCCGATGAACACCAGGCCGATGGCCATGAGCACCAGGGGCGCGCCCAGGTTGTCGGCGAAATGCTGATAGATGAAATCGGCGATGTAGCCGATGAGCGCGACGGTGCCGACGGCCAGGAGGCTCCGGCTGCGCGCCACGGTGGCGAGCACGACCGTCGCGCCGGCCAGGCCGAGAAAGAGAATCTCGAGCGGCTCCCGGCGCAGCCACGCGTAGGTTTCCTCGAGCAACAGCGCCGCCCCGACGAAGTAGACCACCCCGGCGATCGCGCGGTGCGGAGAGCGATCGAGGCTCCAGCCGATGCACAGCAGCGACGCGCCCATCGTGATGCCAGTCATATACATGCTCGCGTCGAGCAGATCGAGCGACACGAACACGGCAACCGAGCCGAACACGATCGTGGTGAACGCCAGCACCGTGCGGCGGCGTGCCCAGAACGTGCAGCCCTGCTGCACGAGCATCACGAGGCTCGTGAACAACACGGCGTGCTCCGCCTCACCTCCATTCCCGTATTCCCGCAACATCACCAGCAAGCCGGTGGGCTGCACGAGCCCGGCCAGCAGGAAGAGCGGCGTGGCCGCCGCCTCCAGCCGCTCGTCGCTCGTGCAGACGAGCGCGAACACGAACAGGCACAGGCCGGGCCCGAGCGTCAGCAGCACACGGCCGGCCGGCCCCAGATCGTCCCACCGCATGCCGACGAAGATGCCGAGGCCGACGAACACGAACGTGCCGCCCAGGTAGGCGAAGAGCCGCGACAGCACGCTCGACGTGCGCAGCGTCGCGTAGTCGCCCTTGCCCGCCAGCGCCGCCGACACCTCGTCGATGGTCAGGCCGTGACGGGCAATGAGGTCCACCACCTCCACCAGCGCATCCTGTTTCGCGGTCACGTCGGACGCCTCAGCGTTTGGCGGTCACCCACCCAAGGAACTCGATGTCGCTGTTGAAACCGAACGGCTCCCTGCCGCCCGCGCTGATGGGCACGCTGCGCCCGTCTTTCCGCAGCCGCGGCTCGTAGGCGCGGGAGCCGCCGAACATCTCGAGCAACAGACCGCCGCCACGGCGATCGCCGAACGACAACTCGTAGCCGTCCGGCGACCGGAGTGCCGGGTCGAGCGTCATCCCGGCCGCGGCCGCGACGGGCTCTTCGCGCGTGCCCTCGAGCGCGGCGAGGTCCGGCGGGAACCCGAATTCGAGCTGCCGCACCGTGCGCGATCCCGCGTCGTAGAGGTAGAGCTTTCGCCACCCCGCGCTCGCGTAGCCGGCCGGCGCCGACGGCAGCTTCGTGTACTGCGCCACCAACACGTGGTCCTTCACCAGCAGTCGCACGTCGACTGGAGTCTGCGTGGACGGATGGTCCTGGGTCGAAAACACGAAGTCGTACTTCGGAGGGTCGCTCAGGGCTGGCAGGGCACTGGCGGCGAGAAACCCGACCATCAACAGTACCGGCAGGGTCAAGCCGACGACGAGAACCAGGTTGTCCTTGACGAACTTCGCGACAGACATCGCAGGCTGAGCAATCCTAAGCGATCTCTGCGCCGGCGTACCCCACCTTAGGTAGAATCAGCGCCGCAGAGAAACGCATGCGCCAATCCCTGGTGACCATCGTCTCGTGTCTCGCGCTCGCCGCGTGCGACCAACGCCGCCACGTCGCCGGAATGATCGCCCGCACGTTCGCCGCGGCCGCCGGGCTGCTCGTGCTCGTCGCGGTGACCGCGGCCCAGACGCCGCGCACCGTGTGGGACGGCATCTACTCCGAGGAGCAGGCCGGCCGCGGCGCCACGCTGTACGCGGATCGCTGCGCCCGCTGCCACGGCGACGGGCTCGGCGGGGTGGAAAGCGCGCCGGCGCTCACCGGGAGCGCCTTCTATTCCAACTGGGAGGGCGAGACGGCCGAGGCGCTCTTCGAGCGGATGCGGTCGTCGATGCCCGCCGACAAGCCTGGCTCGCTGACCCGCGCGCAGAACGCCGACGTCCTCGCCTACATCCTGCAGGCCGGCGGCTACCCCGCTGGCGCGACCCCGATCGAGGGACAGGCCGGCGCGCTCGCCACCGTGACCATTCGCATGTACAAGCCCTGAGAGGACCTGACGATGATCCGCATCCTCCGCACGAGCCCGGTGGCGACGACCGCGATCACGGCGATCTTGCTCGCAGCCACCCCCGGCCTGCACGGCCAGTCGGGCGCGAAGAAGGGCGAGTGGCCGACCTACGGTGGCGACCTCGGGCACACGCGCTACGCGGCGCTCGATCAGATCACCGCGGCCAACTTTGGCTCGCTCGAGGTGAAGTGGAGGTTCAAGACCGACAATCTCGGGCCGCGTCCGGAGTTCAACCTCGAATCGACGCCGCTCATGGTCGGAGGCCGGCTCTACTCCACGGCCGGCACGCGGAAGTCCGTGATCGCGCTCGACGCGGCCACCGGCGAGCTGCTCTGGGTGCACGGCGAAAACGAAGGCGCGCGCGGCCAGGCGGCGCCGCGGCAACTCTCGGGCCGCGGGCTCGCTTACTGGACCGACGGCCGTGAGGAACGCATCCTCTACGTGACGCCCGGCTACCGGCTGGTGGCGCTGGATGCGAAGACCGGCAACCCCGTGGCGGGCTTCGGGCGCAGCGGCATCGTCGATCTCAAGGAAGACCTCGACAAGCAGAAGCTCGATCTCGTCAACGCGCCGGTGGGGCTGCACGCGACGCCAATCGTCGGTGGCAACCTCGTGCTGGTCGGCGCGGCCTTCGAAACCGGCGCCAACCCGAGGAGCCGCGCCAATGTGCGCGGCGCCGTGCGTGCCTACGACGTGCGCACGGGCAAGCTGGTCTGGACGTTTCGCACCATCCCGCAGGCCGGCGAGTTCGGAAACGAGACGTGGGAGAACGACTCGTGGGCCTACAGCGGCAACACCGGCGTGTGGGCGCAGATCTCGGTGGACGAAGAGTTGGGCATGGCCTACCTGCCCGTGGAGCTGCCCACGCACGACTATTACGGCGGCGCGCGACCGGGCAACACGCTCTTTGCCGAGAGCCTCGTCGCCGTGGATCTCAAGACCGGCGCGCGCAAGTGGCACTTCCAGTTCGTGCACCACGGCGTGTGGGACATGGACATCCCGTGCGCACCGATTCTCGCCGACGTCGTCGTCAACGGCCGGATGGTCAAGGTGGTGGCCCAACCGACG
>DATMDI010000290.1:0-4017 GCA_035557875.1 Vicinamibacterales bacterium | reverse complement strand
GTCGGTCGATCGATGGACGGCCGTGTTCCTGAAGTTTCAGTCGCAGAGCTGGCACACGGATGATGTCCACGGTCACACCATCCCGACGCCGGTTCCAGTGCCCGAGGTGCCGCCAGGGCCGGGTCCCGGTCCCGGACCCGGACCGGGACCGGTGGGTCCGGGCGAGCCGGATCTGCGGATTCGGATCATCGCGGCGCTGGTCAACCCGCGCGGCAATGACCAGGGCGCCGAGACGGTGACGCTGCTGAACGTCACCGATACCGATCAGCCGTTGATGGGGTGGTCGATCGCCAACCGGAACAAGGCCAAGGCCCCGATCGCCGGCGTGATCAAAGCCGGGGCGACGGCAACGTTCGACCTCCCGGTGGACGTACCGTTGTCGAACGACGGCGGGCTCATCACGCTGCTCGACGCGTCGGGGCTGAAGGTGCACGGCGTTTCGTACACCAAGGCGCAGGTGGCGCGACAGGGGTGGAGCGTCGTCTTCTGACGCGTGTTGCCTCCAGCCTTTGGGCTCAGCCTCTGGGCAGAGCTTTCGCCAAAGGCTCGAGGCTGGAGGCATCCTCGGGTTCGGTGGCCGCCGCGCGCAGCAGCGTGATCGCGGTGTAGACGACGACCACCACCACGAGCCAGCGGACGGCGACGACCGGCAACGTGGTGAAGATGAAGGCGGCGATGATCACGCCCGGGATGCCGCCTGTGGTCAGGCCGAGCGCCGCGCGGACGTCGTACTTCTGCTTCCGGATGAACTGCGCGCTGGCGGTCGGCATCAGGAACGCGCAGGATCCCATCATGATCGGAAACGCAGCTGTCGGGTTCATGCCGAGCAGGCTGACCATGATCATGATCGGCGCGTAGGCGCCGATCCCGAGCGTCATCAGAGCGCCGAGTACGAAGTTGATCCCGCACGCGAGCACCAGCTTGTTGCCCGTCAGCGACAGCGCTTCGCCGCCGCCCGGCAGCCGGTCGAGCGCGGTGAGCGTCATCAGGACCGCCGCGACCACGAGCGCCACGCCCATGCCGCGCTGGATGCCGCGCTTCGGCAGGCCGGCGACGATCGAGGCGCCGATCCACGAGCCGCCGACTGCAGACAGGATGAGCACCGCCAGCGTCTCGAAGCCGACCGCGACGATGGTGATGTAGATGAGCGCCTGCACGACGGTGGGCAGCGCGTGCCCCACATTGAGCGTACCGGGAATGTGCTGATCCGGCACCATGCGCCACAGGCGGTAGATGGAGGTCGTGACGGCAAACGATCCGATGCCGAGGGTGTCGAGGAAGTCGGTGACGAAGCCGACCACTGTGTGCGGGAGCGTGAGCCGCCGGCCTTGATGCGAGCGCCGGCGCTCCTGCGCGATCCAGAAGAGCACGAAGGCGACCGTGAGCGCCAGGAGCGCCGCCAGCAGCAGGATCTTCGGGTCGGGCATCTGCGCTCCACTCACCGGCGCGGCCGCCGGCTCAGGCGGTCACGTCTATGTAGGGGATTGTCTGAGGACCTTGCGGCAGCACGCACAAAGTGGCCGCCCGGCCAGCGGCCGCCAGCGCCTCGCGCACCGCGCCACCCACATCGTCGACGGGCGTGAAGTGCGCTGCGCGCACATCGTCCGGCCCGAGCCCGGCGGTCTTCACCAGGACCCTGGCCTTGAGCTGAATCTGCGCCTGCACCTGTACCTGCCATTGGTCCGGACGTGAGTAGCCGCGGGCGCAAATCATGGCGAGGAGCGCCGCCGGATCGGGCTGCGAGCGCAACACCTCGCCATAGGATCCGTGCGAGGGCAGGCCGTCGCGGCACTCCGCGGCGCACACGATCACGCCACCCGGCTTGACGATCTGCGCCGCCGCGGACATCCCCTTGACCGCCTGATACAGGTTCTGGTCGAGCGGGTATCCGGAATTGGTGGTGAGCACCACGTCGAAGGGCGCCGGCACGGCGCGCATGGCCGTGGCCTTCACGTGGGCGCAGGCTCGCTGGTGCTCGGCGAAGAGGTTGCCGGCGAACGCGGCCGTGATCTTCTGGTCGCGGTTGAGCGCCACGTCGATGGAAAAGGTCGGCGGCGCCATGGCGGCGATGGCGCGCACGTCGTCGTGAATCGGATTGCCTTCGGTGATGCCCCAGGTGGCGTTGGGGTGACCGATGCGGGCCGCGTCGTGCAGCGTCATCACCGTGGCCAGGCCGGCGAGGCCGGGCGCCACCATCTTGGGCCCGCCGCTGAACCCCGCGAAGAAGTGCGGCTCTACGAAGCCGGTCGTGATCCGCACGTCGGCCGCCAGCCACTCGCGATTGAGGCGCACGTCCACGCCCGTGGGCGTGCTGCCGATGCGCTCCAGCGTGGAGTCGTCGCGGCTGTCGTGGTTCACCACCCGGCAGCGATCGAGCACCTCGCGCCCCAGCATCCGTTCCAGTTCGGCCTCGGTGTTGATGCGATGCGTGCCGGTGGCAATCAGGATGGTGACGTCGCCCTCCGGAATGCCGGGCATCTCCTCGAAGATGGCGCGCAGCGTCTCGCGGCGCGGCTGCGCGCGCGTGATGTCGCAGACGGAGATGGCCACCTTCTGCCCCGGCTTGACCAGCGAGCGCAGCGGCGGACTGTCGATCGGAGCCCGCATGGCGGCCAGGAGGGCGGCGTGGGCATCGGGATCCGCCTGCCGAAACACCGGTTCGATGACGGTGACCGGGCCCTGCGGGAGCTCGACCTCGAGACCGTCGCTGCCGTAGTCGAGACGCACTCGCACCGCCCGAGAGTGTACCATCGGGCGCACAGGCGGGCTGACGGCGAGATGGACGAACGGGTCACCGGTGAGTTGCGGGAAATCTGCGGGGCGAGCGCGGTACTCGACGAGCCCGTGCAGCTTCTCACCTACGAATGCGACGCGCTTCCGCACCTGCGGCAGACGCCGGCTCTCGTCGTGCTGCCGGCGACGGCGGAGCAGGTGCAGGCGGTGGTGCGGGTGTGCGCGCGCGAAGGGCTGCCCTTTGTCGCCCGCGGTCACGGCACCGGCCTTTCGGGCGGCGCGCTGCCGGTGCCGGGTGGCGTGGTCATCAGCCTGGCGCGGTTGAACCGCGTGCTCGAGATCGACATCGCCAACCGGCAGGTGACCGTCGAGCCGGGTGTGACCAACCTCGAGATCACCCGCCAGGTCGCTCCGTTCGGCTATTACTACGCGCCTGATCCCTCCAGTCAGCAGGTGTGCTCGATCGGCGGCAACGTGGCCGAGAATTCCGGCGGCGCGCACTGCCTGAAGTACGGCTTCACGGTGCACCACGTCCTCGAAGTGGAAGCGGTGATGCCCGACGGCAGCCTCACGCGCATCGGCAGCCGGCTCGCGGACGAACCCGGCCCCGACGTCCTGGGCCTGGTGGTCGGCAGCGAGGGCACGCTGGCCGTGGTCACCAAAGTCGTCGTGCGGATCCTGCGGCGGCCCGAGACGGTGCAGACGCTGCTGGCGGCCTACGACAGCATCAGCGCGGCAGGGATGGCGGTGTCGGAGATCATTGCCGCCGGCATCATCCCGGCGGCGGTGGAGATGATGGACGCGCTGGCGATCAAGGCGGCGGAAGCCGCCGTGCACCCCGGCTTTCCTCCCGCCGACACCATTCTCATCGTCGAGCTCGACGGCCCGGCCGCGGAGGTGCGCGAGCTCTTCGCGATGGTCGAGAGCATCTGCCGGCGCACGGGCGCGAGCACCGTGGAAGTGGCGGCCGACGAGAGCCATCGCCTGCGCATCTGGAAGGGGCGCAAGGCGGCGTTCGCGGCAATGGGCCGGGTGTCGCCCAACTACTACGTGCAGGATGGTGTCGTGCCGCGCACCAAGCTTCCGGAAGTCCTCGGCCGCATTCGCGCCCTGTCCGAGCGCAGCGGTCTCGGCATCGGCAACGTGTTTCACGCCGGTGACGGCAACCTGCACCCGCTGATCTGCTACGACGAGTCGGTGCCGGGGCAGGCCGAGCTCGCGGAGCACGTGGCCGGCGAGATCCTCACCTACTGCGTGGAGGCCGGCGGCTCGATCACCGGCGAG
>DATMDI010000289.1:0-2834 GCA_035557875.1 Vicinamibacterales bacterium | reverse complement strand
AGTTGGTGCTGATCAAACTGATCGAGGCGCTGCGGGCGGCCCGGCTGCGCGACCGTGACAAGCTCGTGCAATTCGTGATGGGTACCTGCCGCCTGACCGTGCTCGACCTGCGCCGCACCGCCCGCCGTCAGGACCAGTTGCTGCAGCGGTATGGCGCCGACCTCGTGCCTGCCACACCTCCGATGCCGCGGATGGACGACGGCCAGCTGGCCCGCTGCATACAGGCGCTGACCGACCGTGAGCGCAGTGTCGTCGTGCTCACCTTCTACGACGAGCGGAGCGCCGGGGAAGCCGCGCGGTCGCTGGGACTGTCGGACGCCAACGTACGCGTCATCCGCCACCGGGCCATCAAGGCGCTGCACGCCTGCATGGGGGGAAGCGCATGACGACGGCGGCTCGCGGGGCGTGCTCCGATCCGATCGACCGCGCCATCCTCATGGATTATTGGCTGGCCCTGCTGCCATCCACCGTGGAGCAGGCCGTCGACCTTCATCTGCTCGGCTGCGATGCCTGCAGCGACCGGTTGCGCGAGACCATCGCGTTGAGCGAGAGCCTGAGCCATGTGGCGCGATCGGGTGAACTGCCGGTCATCGTCTCCGACGCGTTCGTGCGGCATGCCATCGCGGCGGGCCGCCAGGTGCGCGAGTATGCGGCGATGCCGGGCGAGTCGGTGCCGTGCACGGTGTCGGCCGACGACGACTATCTCGTGGCGAGGCTCGGTGCCGATCTTCGCGGAGCCGGCCGCGTCGACCTCAGCCTCGACATGCGGGGTAGCGAGGTTGGCCGGCTGGCGGACATTCCGGTGAACGCCGAGACCGGGCAGGTGATCTGTCAGATGTCGATCGGATGGTCGAAGGCCGCGCCGGACAACAGTGTGCTCATGCGCCTGCTGTCGGTGGACGAGGCGGGCGCCGAACGGATGCTGGGCGAGTACGCGTTCCACCACACGCGCACCATTCCGGGCCCGCCCGGCTGGACGTTCCCGTAAGGAGCCCTAAGCTCGAGCCGTTCCATCTGGCGTCCGGCGGTCAACCCGAAGGATTCAGGTGCTGCAGCAGAGTGCCGAACCGCGCGTCAGCGCGAATCGCCGCCGGCCAGGGCAGCAGCTTCACGCGCACGAGATCGCTGACGTGGTCGTCGACCGCGCGGTCCAGCTGCGCGAACGTCTCGTCGTGCTCGCCGAGCCCGGCGTGCACGAGCGCCAGGTCCAGCGGCGACGTGTAGCCCTTCGTCGCGTCGCTCTGCAGGCCCGCCAGCACCGCGCGGGCCTCGTCGCTGCGACCGGCCACGCCGAACGCCTGACCGAGATACCCGACGCCGATGCGCCCGCCGGAGGCATCCACGGCCGTGCGCAGCGACTGGATGGCATCGTCGTAGCGCCCTTCGACCAGCCGCAGGCACCCGAGATGGAAGTGGGCGAGGCCGAACGACGGATTGATCAGCAGGGTCGTCTTCAGCTGCTCGACCGCCTCGCCGCGCCGTCCGAGCAGCTCGAGGGCGTAGGCGTGGTGGCAGCCGATGACCGGCGACAGCGGATCGAGCACCGCGGCCTTGCGGACCGATCGCAGCGCCTCGTCGAAGCGGTCGCGCGCGAACAGCACCCAGGCGAGCCACTGATGCCCGCTGGCGTAGGCGCTGTCGAGATCGATCGCCCGGTGCAGCGACGTTTCGCTCGCGTCGTAGTCGCGGTCGTACATCAATTGCGAGAATCCGCGCGAGGCGTGTGCCTCGGCGAGCTCCGCGTCGATCTGCAGCGCCCGCCCCGACGCGCTCTTGGCCTTGGGATAGGCGTCGGTTGGCGGCAGCACGTTGTAGTAGCCCAGCAGGTTGAGCGTGTCCGAGAGCCCGGTGTAGGCGAGCGCGTACCCGGGGTCGCGCTCCACCGCCGCCTGGAAATGACCGATCGCCTGCTGGAACGACGACGGCGTGCGTTTGTTCCAGTGGTAGCGCCCGCGCAAGTACGACTGGTAGGCCTCCGGATCCTCCGTGCGGCGCCGCGACCGCTGGTCCATGATCCCGGAGAGGTCGCCGCGCGCGAGCTGTCCGCGCATCTTGTCGACGATCGCCCGCGCAATCTCGTCCTGAATCGCGAACACGTCGTCCAGGTCGCGGTCGTAGCGCTCGGACCAGAGCTGGTAGCCGTCGCGGACGTCGGTCAGCTGCACGGTGATGCGCAGGCGGTTGCCGGCCTTGCGCACCGAGCCTTCGAGAATCGTCGCCACGTTGAGGCGCTTGCCGATTTCAGCGACTTCGACCGGCTTGCCTTTGTACTGGAACGCGGCGATGCGCGAGGCGACGCGCACGCCCTCGAGCGCGCCCAGATAGGAGATTAGCTCGTCGGCGATCCCGTCGCAGAAGTACTCCTGGTCCCGGCCCGGGCTCATGTCGGCGAAGGCCAGCACCGCAATCGACGGACCGTAGGCCGCCCGCTTCTCGGCCCGCAGGTCGGCCGGAAGGATCGACGCCGTGTCGGGCACGGCCACGTCGCGCAGGGCTTCGTCGAGCTGTCGTGACAGTTCGCGGGTGGATTCGAAGCGCCCGGTCGGCTCTTTCGCCAGGCAGCGCAGCACGATGGCGTCGAGCGCCTTCGGCACCGGCCGCTGCGCCGACAACGCCGGCGGCATGTCGCGCATGATCGCCGTGAGCACTTCCACCGGCGAGTCGCCCGGGAACGCGCGCGCGCCGGTGACCATTTCGTAGATGATGGCGCCCAGCGCAAATTGATCGGTGCGGAAGTCGGCGGGGGAGCCCTTGCACTGCTCGGGCGACATGTAGCCAACCGTGCCGAGCACCATGCCGGGGTGGGTGGTGAGCCCGGGCGTCGTGAACAGCCC